>WJIO01000247.1 GCA_014730235.1 Candidatus Poribacteria bacterium | reverse complement strand
GTTCTTGACATAGCGTTTATTTTTTCATATAATGCAGTTATTGTAAGTGATAAAGTTCTTCCAGATTTAGTGTAGTTATAATTGAAGATTCTCTCAGCTTGTCATTCCTGCTTTCGCAGGAATAACAGCATAAAGAAGTTTCTTATCTTTACCACACTGAACCCGGAAGAAGCAGTGATAATTAAAAAGTAAAAGATCTATATAAAATTAACCATAAAATCCTTTCACTACTACGAAAAATAATTTAAATTAACAGAAGATACTTACATGATTTCAAAAATTATAATAGACTTGCTTATAGATGAAGATAATAACATTCCAGATAGCAAACCCAAAATAAGGATAGATGATACCTTTATACTGAATAAAGATAATGATAAAAGTAAGAATATAGAAAAGATACTATCAACAAAAAAGAAACTCGGGATTATTGAGTGGTTTTCTGTTGATAGACAATTAAGAAGCTATGGAAAAAGCAGAATTGAACACGTGATTAAGGAATTTATTGATGATGAAGCCAAAAAGCACATAAATACAGACAATAAAACATCATTTAATTTCGGTTCTGATTCAATACCATTTGCTGTTAAATATAACGTTGCTGTTGCTCTTACATTATCTGAAGCCATAAACATGCTTTCTGGAAATGAAGAATGTGAAATTTACGCCAGTAAAGAAATAAGAAGAATATTTAAGAAATATAATAAATATATTGATCCTGGACTTAATAAGGTAAATTTTGGCAATTTCCCTTTGAAGATGAAGAAAGAATTAATATGGCCAATGGTGCAGAACCTGCATAGATGTATAAAAATTCGTAAAGCAGCACAAATATTTCCTGAAGGTATATCAGGTGAAATTGCATATCAGGCTTTATTATCTGAATCAGGAAATGATCAATTATCATGTGAATTATCACCTCTGGATGCCCTGAAATATTCAGATAAGGAAAGAATATTTTTCTCAGAACTATCGGATATTGAGGCAAAATACCAAATAGCTTCTTATTCTCTAAATCATATAGGTGACATTAAACCAAAAAAGAAAGCTGAAGAATCCACTCCAGATAAGGAACAGGAAAAAATTCAAGATGAAGACAAAATAAAGAAAGAGAAGGAATATAGGGATAATGTAAAAAAAATAGAGGAAGAATATATTTCCGCCTTTAAACGTTTGAATAAAAATAAATCTTTCTGGGAGAAGATAAACCTGGATGATCTATCTAAAATGGGTCAGGATGTGATAACTGCGGTAAAAGAAGAGATCAGGAATTTTGCGTTGCTGAAACAAAAAATTACCTACAGACTTTTTGGTCAATCCAAAATCGCTATTGAAAATGAAGAATATGCCCGGATAATATATAACCAGAATCCTGATTTTGCATTTGCATCAAGATATTTTTCCATGTTCTTCCAACCCAGTGATTATTACTCAATTCTAGGTCTTGATAACACAAAAGAAATAACAGAAAAGCAAGTTAAGGATGCTTTTAAACGAAAAGCCAAGATATATCATCCAGATAAAAATTCAGATGCACCTGACAAGGAACAAAAGGAACAGTATTTTAAATTACTTATAGAGGCAAAAGATTCTGTCATCAGGAAAATAAAATCAGGAAAAAATGATGCTAATGTCTTTAAAGAAGATTCTTCTATGATAAATTATCTGGGAAATATAAGCAGATTATTTAATAATACTTCTAATAAACCAGATAAAAATGCTGGAAAACAAAAGAAAATCAAACTACTGGATAATATTAATACAGTGGAGGAAAACGAAATGGAATCAGATTTTAAATACATGGAGGGTTTAAGCAATCCATATGAGGATCATGATAATCTAGAACAGGATGAATTAAATCAAAATCAAGTTACTGATAAACCTGAAAATCAAAAGATAGATACAGCTTGGAATTCTGAAAATTATGAGGATGAAGAAAATAGCAGTTATTTGGGACCATATTTTGAGGAAATAAGAATACTTGAATCCATGCTGGATAGCTGGTCAGGTAAAAAAATCCTTGTTATGGGGGTTGGTAGAGAACCTGAAGAATTTTCAGTACCAATAATTCTGGCAAAGCTAGGAGCTGAAGTCTCTGCTGCTGATATTAACTATAGTGGTCCTTCAGAGTATGGAGGATGTAAATATTACAGAATAAGTGTTGACAGAATTGATGAGGCTTTTGTGGAAGAATACTTTGATGTTGTTATCACCACTGCAATGTTTGGTGTTCCTTTTACTAATTGGTCAGCCAGGGAGCATAATTTAAATACATTTGATCCGGGATTTAAAGAAAAAATCAAAGAGCTTGAACTGGAAGCAATAAAAAAAATGGTCTCAATAACTAAGAAAAATGGTTTACATTTGCATTATAATAAAGATATGAACCCTCAAAGCTGGAATTTTGGTGAAGAGGAATTAAAAAGTATTGGTTGTGAACAGGCCTTTAAGGTAGAAGAATTAATGGAGCCAGACAAAACCTGGTATTTAAAAATATAGGTTCTCACGACTTGAATATTATAATTAAAAAAATACCTTGATTATCATTTACATAGATTAAAATATATGAGAGGAAAATTGGGTCAGGAATCGATAATAAAGAAATCAATAGAATGGCGGAAGAAACTCATTGAGAAAACGGAATTTGCGGATAGTAATTTTGAAATAAAAAAGGTTATCCAGGCATCACAAAAGATGCTGCTTAGATTACTAACCCAAGAATTATTAAAAAGCAGAAAACTTCATATTACAGATACACTTAATAAGCTGATCCGACCAGATATATCATTTTATTTCCCAAAAAAAATAGTTGATGAAATTAAAGATGAAATATCATCTATTCGTATGGAAAGTATACCCTTTGAAATACTTGGCAACGTATATGAGAACTTCCTGGTCAACAGAATAATATATGATGAAAAATATAGAAAAATTAATAATGAAAAGTCAAACAAGTATTGTAAAGGGAAAGGTATATATTACACACCTCAGCATATTATTCAATATATTGTAGACCAGACATTGGGTAAATACCTCTGGGGTAAAAAAAAGCATATATCATCATCCAGAGATCTTGAATCCATAAAGGATTTGAAAATTTGTGATCCTGCTTGCGGCTCAGGATATTTTCTGACATATGCTTTTAATCTATTCGTTGAATTTTATAGTTATTATTATCGTGATGATGATTCCTGGGTTTCCGACATTGTCAACAATCATTTATTTGGGATGGATCTGGATCAGGAGGCAATTGAAATTGCATCAGCAATAATAATTCTAAAATCAATAGTTATAACCCGGAAAGATATTGTTTTCAATTGCAAAAATAATATCAGTAATGAAAATTATCTATTGCCAAAAAGATGTCATAATAATTCTGATTTGGATAAAAAATATCAAATAATTATTGGTAATCCTCCCTACGGAATTAAATTTTCCAAAAATGAAAAAATGTTACTGCAAGATGAGTTTGGCTGTAAATGTAAATTAGATTCAACTTCACTGTTTATAAGAAAATCAATAAAATCCCTGGAAACAGATGGATTACTGGGTTTTATAGTTCCTAAATCCCTAAGTTATGTACTGAGTTGGGAGAATACAAGACAATTATTACTTGATAAATGTAAAATACTGGAAATTATTGATACTCGCAAAGTCTTTCCAAATGTTCGCCTTGAACAGTTAATAATAATCGCTAGTAAAACGGAAAAAAAACAACAAATACCTATATCAATATCCGTTGCTGAGAAAGAAAAAATTAACTACTCTCATAGGATTAATAATAAATACTTAAGGCCAAAACGTTTTTATATATGGGTTAGAAATGAAAATGTAAAAAATATTATTAATAAATTAACAGATAACTGTATAAGTTTGGGTGATATAACACAAATATGGAGTGGATTGAATCCAAACAGCCATCTATATCCTGAAAATGAAGAAAAAGATACAGTATTAAAGGGAAGGGATATTAAACGCTACAAGTTAAAGAAAGATGTTCCACAGCGTAAGAAAAATGAAAGAGCTTTTATTAATGGCCTTAAGAGGTTTTATAATCCTAAAATAGTAACCCAGGATATAGTAGCTCATATTAAGCATCCAAAACCTCATATTAAACTTATGGCTGCTTTGGATGAAGAAGGTTACTGGTTAAATTCTAATACAGTTACTAATATTGTAAGTGATTCATATCCCTTAAGCTATTTATGTGCAATCATTAATTCAAGATTTATATCCTGGTATGTTCATCAATTCATTTACAATCAATCTACAAGAACTATGCACTTCCGTAAAGGTTATGCAGATGATGTACCTGTACCTATAATATCAGACATCAATCAGGCCTTAGTTACCAAAATAGTTAATGCTGTTAAAGAAATAGTAACTTGTAATGATAAAGGTAATTTTATTTTTTTGGACAGTTATATCGATAGGCTGGTTTTTAATCTTTATAATCTAAATGATAAAGACCGGATATTTCTTAAAGAAGTTGGTTTATAAATCGATTCTAAAAGTTTCTTTTCCCAAAGGGGTATTTAGTGGGGTTGGAAACGCTTATAAGAGTAAAGAGGGATATTTGCGTAGTTGAAAGCTAAAATATCTTTGATGTTAAAATGCCGATGGCTTAATATGCTCTGTGTTTACGGTTAAGCCGCTTGATATCGCGTCTTGTGGTGTTTTATAATCCAGATTGTTGATATAAATTTAAAAATTTATGGCTCTTCCGGGTTTGGTGTGGTTATAATTGAAAATTATCTCAGCCTGTCATTCCTGCGAAAGCAGGAATCTAGAAGATCTGCATAAAGAAGTTTCTTATCTTTAGGAAGAGCTAAATTAATTTCCAGACACACCTTTAATTGTCATGATTTGTCATGACAAAGGTTTGAATTGGCATAATAAAACATGACTAAAGGAGTATAGGTGGCTATGACAAAATGGGTGACAGTTTCTCAGGCATCTGACATACTTGGCATGTCAGAAAGGACAGTGAGAAGGTACATATCTGATGGCAAAATACAAAGCAAAATGCAGAGCGGTAGACGTATGGTCGGGGTTGATGTTGCTGATGACAAGGTTGCCGAAATTGTCATGTCAGAAAATGACAAAGACATGATAATAAGCATGCTGAGAAATGAGTTGGATGAGAAGAATAAACAGATAGAAAAACTCCAGGAAGAGATACGTGTAAACCATGAAAGATCCGATGCGATTATTATGAAACTTGCTGATGAGTTGGAAGCCCAAAGAAAACTTCTGGAGGACAGAAAAGACGATAACAGCCGGGGTGAATCCCTATGGCAAAAGATACGTCGTTCTGTAGATAAATAATTATTTACAATGTGTCATGGCGATAAACTCCTGTAATTAAAGGCGTTATCCCTGACAATGTCACCCTTGCCATGACACAAGCGTGACGCAAGGAGGAAAGTTAATTTAACGCTTATTCCTGCGAAAGCAGAAATAACAGATATATAACAGTTTTTATTAAACTAAACCTGGGGTAACCTGAGATGATTGGTTTGTATCATTTTTATTAGAAATTTGCTCTGCATAACATATATTATGGGGCGTTGTCTGTTTGGTCTCTGGAAGACGATGTGTTTACAATTGTTTACATCACCCTATGGAATATCGCTTTATAACCCTAATGCCTTTATAATCGTCTTTTAATAGTGGTCTATTATGCTATGTGTTAATTGGTTACTCCTTTTATTTCTCTGTTTATATAGCTTTAGAGATTTTTAAATAATACAACACTTAAAAATGCCTTTTTCCATATTTTTATTTTATTGGTGAATGATGTTAGAATAATTCTGGTTTCACCGAGTTGACTAGAAGTCAAATTCCTTAATTGCTAGATTAGAGGTGTATTAATGATATGGTATATTGTTACTGATATAGAGAATACTTACAAAAATTCCTCTTCTTTCTATTTTCATAAACTTACTCTGGAAAAATATTCAAAGGACCGTTGTCTAATTCTGCATTACAAACATGTAAATTATGAATTATATAATCAGCAAAACCCTTGGGCCATATGTCACAGCGGCGGCAGTGCAATGTATGATGATTATGATGTATTGCAGACAAAAGATTATTGTGAGTGTATAAAGGAATGGAATGTGCCTCAAATTGGTTTTTGTGGTGGTCACCAGATAGTTTCTGTGCAGTTCGGTAGCAAAATTGGTCCTATCAGGAATATAGAGGAATATGAACCTGATTTAAATCCCGGTTACTGTCCGGGACAATACAAAGAATGGGGAATGTTTCCTGTAAAGGTAATAAGACCAGATCCATTGTTTAAGGGATTAAATAAAACCATAAGAGTGCAGGAATATCACAGTTGGGAGGTAAAAGAATTAGCAAGTGCTCTTATCTTGCTTGCCAGTTCAGAAAATTGTAAAGTCCAGGCATTTGTTCATTCCCGGAAACCTATTTACGGAACTCAATTCCATCCGGAACAGTCAAACAATAATTATACTGATGGTTTTAAAGTCTTAGAAAACTTCTTTTCCATCGCCCAAGGTTATTCTAGATAACATATATACCTTTTATATTGACGCTCCTGTTAATCATTTGTATAATCTTTTGAAATTCAGGTTATGTATAAATATGATGCTCTTTAATTATATATTCAGGAGGTAGACATGCAGTCGCAGATAAAAAGAAAGCTTTCACCTGTATCTTTTACACAGGTTAGTATTGAGGATACATTCTGGTCATCACGGATGGAGATCAATCGCAAAAAGACTATACCACATGAGTATAAACAGTGTAAAGATACTGGTCGTATTGATGCCTTTTTGCTCAATTGGAAGCCCGGGATGGAACCGAAACCCCATTATTTCTGGGATTCAGATGTTGCCAAGTGGGTAGAAGCCGCCAGCTATTCACTGGTTGATAAACACGATCCGGAAGTGGAAAAGCTTCTGGATGAAGTTATAGAAAAGATTGCCGGAGCACAGCAGGAAGATGGTTACCTTAATATCTATTTTACTGTTGTAGAACCCGAAAACCGATGGAAAAATCTGGCACATTGGCATGAGTTATACTGCGCAGGTCATCTTATGGAAGCTGCTGTAGCTCATTATGATGCTACAGGTAAAAGAACACTTCTGGATGTGATGTGTAAATATGCCGACTATATTGATTCGGTATTTGGACTCGGAAAACGTGATGGTGCACCAGGTCATGAAGAGATTGAATTAGCATTGGTTAAACTATATCATACGACGGGTGAGGAGCGTTATCTGAAGTTAAGCCAATTTTTTCTGGATCAGCGTGGGCAAAAACCATCATACTTTGTAAAAGAGCTTAACCAAATAGAACCGGGATTAGGTGATAGATTTAATCCTGAATATTGTCAGGATCATTTGCCTGTCCGCGAACAAAGCGAAGTTGTAGGACATGCTGTCAGAGCCATGTATTTATACTGCGGCATGGCTGATGTAGCCAATGAAACTGGTGATAAGGGTTTATTGGATGCCTGTGAAAGATTATGGGAAAATGTATGCCTGAAGCGAATGTATGTTACAGGTGGTATTGGTCCATCCAGAAGCAATGAAGGTTTCACCGGCGATTATGATTTACCTAACCTGACTGCTTATGCTGAAACATGCGCCGCTATTGGTCTGGTGTTCTGGAACCATCGCATGCTTCAGTTTAAAGGTGATAGTCGTTTTGCTGATGTAATGGAAAGGGCTTTATATAATGGCGCTATCAGTGGTGTTTCACTGGATGGAACGAAGTTTTTCTATGTCAATCCATTGGAAAGCAGAGGTAATCATCATCGCCAGGACTGGTTTGGCTGCGCCTGTTGTCCTCCTAATATCGCCAGGCTTATCGCTTCTATTGGTAACTACATTTATTCTGAATCTGATTCTGATGCTTATATTCATCTATATATCCAGAGCACAGGTAAGTTAGATATTGGTGGAAATGAGGTTATTTTAGAGCAGGAGACAAATTATCCATGGGATGGAAACGTGAAATTGAAAGTTACCCAGAAACTCCCGGTAACTTTTGGTCTCAACCTTCGTATTCCCGGCTGGGTAAAAAAATATAATCTACTTGTTAATGGAAAAAAGCTTAATTCAAATAAATTGATGAGTCTGGGTTATGTCAGAATTGAGAGAGAATGGAAATCCGGGGATACAGTCGAGTTAATTTTTGATATGCCTGTGGAAAAAGTGCATGCTCATCCAGGAGTTAAGGAGGATGCAGGCTGTGTAGCAATTCAGCGAGGGCCAATTGTTTTTTGTCTTGAACAGGCTGATAATCCTTTCCCATTGCATAATGTTATTATTCCTGAAAATGCGGAATTTACTACTGAATTTGATGTAAACCTTCTGGGTGGTGTTTCAGTCATCAAAGCTGATGCATTACTGGAGGATGAATCAGATTGGGATAATATTCTTTACCGTTTTGAATCTAAAAAGCGCAAACCCATAAGGATTACGGCTATTCCATATTACGCTTGGGATCACCGTGAAGCCGGGGAAATGCGTGTCTGGATAAGATATGGCAAATAGAAATTACTTTTCAAATTAAAACTTTAAATAATTAGTATTTACTGTTTTTCTGTGAATATATTTAAAATAAAGTCTTGTCATTCCTGCGAACATAGGAATGACGAATTTTATAGCAACATTATAAAATCAGTGAATACTAATTATTATCTTATTATCGGGAGGGGAAATATGTGGAATATTATAAAAAAGGAACTGGCAGCAAATTTACTTAGCTTCAGATTTATACTGATATTTCTGCTTTGTTTTACATTAATCATGGTCAGCACCTATACCATGCGAGGAAAATATAATGAAAGCCTTAAAGAATATTCTGCGGCTGTCAAGATCCACAAAGCTGAGCTTGAAGAGGCAGAAGGAGCGCAGGGACTTAACCAAGCTGCAATAAATGGTTATAAACTGGATAAACCACCTGCCCCTCTCAGTGTAATAGTTGAAGGTATGGAAGGAGCTGCTGGAAATTATACAACTATCAATATTCTTTCCAGTCCTGTATTAGAAGGTGGTTCTGGTAGTGATCCTATGTTTGCATATTTTGGCACTCTTGATATCATGTATATAGTCAGAGTGGTATTAAGCCTGGTAGCAATTCTCCTGACTTATGATGCAATATCAGGCGAAAAGGAACAGGGAACGTTGAAACTCGCTCTTTCTAACAGTGTTCCAAGAGCCAATGTTCTTTTAGCAAAGTGTATTGGTGGTTATCTTACAATATTACTGCCCTTTCTTATACCACTGCTGATCGGTTTTCTTATATTGACATCTTCCGGTAGTATAGATTTTTCCAATGAGGAATGGATACGCATAAGTCTTATTTTATTAGTATCCCTGCTTTATATAGGCGTTTTCCTTATGTTGGGGGTTATGGTTTCCAGCAGAACCAATCATTCCACTACATCACTAATGACACTGCTATTTATCTGGGTGGTGGTTGTATTAGCTGTTCCCAAAGTTAGTATGCTCGTTGCTGGTAAGATTAAGGATGTTCCTTCTATCCAGGAGATTCAGGCTGAAAAAGATACGGCTATGAACCAGATAATGAATGAACAACAGGAGAAAATCCAGAAATATTTTGCTGAACATCGGAATGAAATGGGAGATACCAATAAGAGAATGGAAGTAATGGCAGAAGTTGGTGAAATGCAGGAAGAAATGTTTAACAACATAAGCAAAAAGAAATCTCAGATCGATCTGGAATATGAATCCAAGAAAGCTGAACAATTTCGGCTTGCCTCTATATTGTCTCGAATATCACCTGCATCTGTGTATACTTATGCATCAACAAATCTAGCGCGCACTGGTTTTAACCGCCAAGAAAGATTTATGAAAGCCGCAAGGATATATCAGGTAAGTTTTGTTCAGTATTTCAACGAAATGATGAACCAATTGATGACAAGAGTGGGTAGAGGTCAGGGAGAAAATCAAGAAGAATTAAATGAAATAAAATTTGACGTATCAAAGTTACCAAACCTTGATTTTCGTGAAGCAAATCTCTCTGAATCATGGAATGCAGTTTATTATGATTTTATTATACTGTTCTTGCTGCTTGCATGCCTATTTATGATCGGTTATGTCGGTTTTGTCAGAAGTGACATTCGTTAAGATTTGTGTTTCTTACGATTTTATTTCAGATTTGTCATTATAATTCCTGATGAGTACGGGAAATAATATCATCCTGTAGTTTCCTGCTCAGGGATGTAAATCTCGCACTCCATCCGGAAACTCTGACTATTAAATTGCTGTATTGCTGCGGATTTTGTTGAGCCTTTTGAAGGATTTCTTTATCTACAACATTTATCTGTACCTGCATTCCGCCAAGATTAAAATAAGTATTTATCAAGGATTGCATTTTTCTGACTGATTCATCTGTGGAAAGCACAGATGGTGAAAATTTCATATTGAATGACAGACCGCCAACAACCGGTGTATAATCTATCTTTGTAACGCTTTTGATTAATGCTGTAGGCCCTTCCACATCGCGCCCTTGAGCAGCACCGATGGAATCGGAAAATACCGTTCTGCTTTTTCTACCATCCGGGGTTGCGCTGGTAACTGAACCAAAACTGTCAGCCAGAGTCCATACCAATAATCCCGGTACAAATTGTCCTCCACGAGGATTCTTGTATCTCCGTACCTCTTGATAAAAATTATTTACTATTTCTTGTGCTATTTTGTCAACAAAGGGATCATTATTGCCATATTTTGGGGCATCATTTATTAACATCTGACGTAAATTTTCACAATTATCAAAATCCCTTTTCATTGCATCAGCAAGCCCAGTTAGAGATATTCTTTCCTCCTCAAAAACAAGCTTTTTGATAGCTGCAAGGGAATCGGCAACGTTTGCAATACCAACACCCTGAACCTGAGTAAAGTTATATTTCGCCCCACCTTCTGTTATGTCCATAGCTTTTTCTATACAATCACTGACTAACGAAGACAGGAATGGAAAAGGTGTTATTTCCGACTGGGCAATATCATGGCTATTTTCAGATGCCGCCATTAGCTTCATAAAATATGCAACCTGGGTTTTATAACTGTTTATGACATCATGGAATGATTTGAAATCTTCTATTTTACCAGCCTTAGTTCCCAGAGATTCCCCTGAAGTCCAATCAATACCATCATTCAAAGCCAGAAGCAGGCATTTGGGAAGGTTGAAGAAATTGCCAACCCAGGGATTTGTTTTTCCCTCAATTGATAATTCAACACATCCACCGGGAACAGCATCCCGGGCATCTTTCTCTGATACTCCGGCGTATAGCATGGCTTTTTGCATTATTTCATCATTGAATAACTGGGGAAAGCCCATACCAGTTTTTATCAGGTCACATGCTTTATCCATAAGCTTAATTGACATATTTTTATGCCACCGAAGCACAAGAGAGGGGTTTAATACCCGTAACCTTTTGGTGGATTCGATACATAGAGATGTGAGTTCATTGTCTCCTATAAATCCATCTTTTGCCGTTCCTCCCAGAGTCATAGTCTGAGGGATTTCATTTCCAATTTCATTGAATTTGATCCATAGACAATCTATCAATTGTGCGGCATCTGCTTTTGTTATTCGACCTGATTCTATATCTCTTTCATAATATGGGTATGTATATTGATCGAATCTTCCGGGTGCAAAGGCGGCGTGTGATTCACCCTCTTCAAAACAAACCAGCAGATGAATGGACCAGACGGACTGACAGGCTTCATGGAATGTATCGGCAGGTTTAGCGGGAATTTTATTGCATATTTCCGAGATATAAATCAATTCATCCTTACGCTGTGGATTTTCTTCAGATTGAGCAAGTTTCAGGGCTTCATCAGCATATCGTTTAGCAAAGACACAAATGGCTTCCATTGTTATTGCCGCGGCGTGAAGAAATTGGGCTTTTTTGCTTCTATTGGGATCAGAGAGGGATAGGTTTTCTATTCTGTCTCTTATCTCAGCTTTTATTCCGTTTATCCCAATCCTTAAAACCTTGTCAAAGTCGGGTGTCATGTGACCGGTTTTTGATGATGAAGTATAGATACCGGTTTTCATCGCAGCTTTTTCTTCATCTGTCAAGGCAAGGGATACTCTATCACCTACGGTTTTCCCAGACCAGTATTCCTGACATTTTTGAAGTAATTCATTTTCCTTATCAGTGGGATTACCTTTAGGATGTGCGCCAACGATTAATTCATGGGGGAATATATTTACAGGAATATTACTGAGAAGATTTGAAAACGCTTTTGCCTGTTTTATTACCTGAGGTTGTCCTTCTGTCTCGCGGTAAGATTCTGTCCAGAATATTCTGCGGGTATAAAAGGAACCTTTTGTTAATTTTGGTAATAGATTAAGCAGATTTTTTACCCTTGGAGATACATAATCGGCATTATAATCCTGCATTTTCATTACCTTTCTTTGTTTCTATAATGTAATCTTAAAAAATGAAAAATGTGTTTAGAAAATACCTTTATAATGATTACAAATAAATTATATCCATTTTTTAACGATTACTATAATACATTTCCATTATATCATTTAGAGAAAACCTGGGTGAAAAACCAAGTTTCTTTTCTGCCTTTTTTGTTGTATACCAGAAATTTATGGCAGGTACCTCCAATCCTATCTCCTTGAAAAATTCAGCAGCACCGGGATAATATTTTCCAATAACGTTTAGAGGTGATTTTCCCAATTCTTCCGCGTCTTCCTGAATAAAAGGCGCACCAAGACCGATGATAAAGGTATCATTTGGTCTGGTATCTGTTTCAATGACAGCTTTGAAAGCCTGGGTTAAATCCCATGGGTTGGTGATTTTATATGATGGCCCCGTTCCTACAAATCTACCAACCAATGCACATAAATCTACTTTATCCCACATTATATCACCATTATCCGAAAATCCTTCAACGGGATAATAACCACAAAGCCTTAGATTAACAGTATTTAACCCATATAACCTGTTAAAGTATTCGCAAAATTCCTCACCCATACGCTTTGTTATATCATACATACCCTCGGGTTTACATGGAATGTCTTCATCAATGGGTAGATATGGAAAATTACCACCTCTTGCCGCCGCCCAAACACTGGAAGCGTATATTACCTTTTTTATATTATTTTCCAAAGCCGCTTCCAGAATATTGCATGTGCCTTTTACGTTGACATCAATAAAGGGGTTCGAAGTTTCACAGCTTAAAAGTGCGGCTAGATGTATGATTACATCTATATCTTTTGTCGCTTTTTTTACATCTTCCGGTTGGGTTATATCACATCGGATAAATTCAAGATTGTTATCCGGTTTTCTTATATCTGTAGTTATTACATCATAATATCGAGATAGGATGGGTGATAAATCCCTTCCCAGATCACCGGAAGCACCTGTTACTAATATTTTCATGTTTCTACCTTTCAGTCGTCCACAAATATTGTTCCACTGAGAGAATTCTTTGAAAGAGCATTGGCAATTTCCATTGATGTGGGCGGACAACCCTTCACATGAGTATATTCTGCCCAATATTTTCTGGTACAATTCCCAATTAATATTGCATCATCAACATCCGGCTTATCCTTACCCAGGACAATTGTACCAAAATTCCTGAGACCGCCAGCCCATCCCAGAGCATCCATAAGGTTTGCCAGACATGCACTACAAGCACCTTCTTTAAGGATTCGCAGGTCGGGAAACCTTCTTGCCATAGCTTCTTCTGGAAGCTCGAAACGTCTTCGATTGCTTTCCAGGTCTTCACCTGTTATATCTATTTTGCTGAGATCAGATTCACCAAGACCAGCTTCATTACCAAGTTTGATAAGTCTTATAGTTTCAGGCTGGATTCCTATGGTATAACTTGCCACTGAATCTACCGCAACAATGTCTTTACTGCAAAAGATAAGACCTAGATCCACAATATCCCCACCGTTATGATCAGTTCCCTGCATGGCTTTTATTCCATCTATGATATTAATATGAGGCCTGACTAATTTATTTAACTCAACTATGGCTTTTTGTAGATCAAGACGGTGGAATTTGATTTTGTCCTGAGGTCTGGTGCAGCCTTTCAGATTTTTCATAGAAAATGTAACTACTGTTGATGGATGGACTTTTAGCATTGGAACATTTATTATCCTATCAACCTCGTATATATACTTTGATATACCAATTTTTTCAGGCAGATCCTGCGACACGCTTTCGTGGATTACATGTTCATAATCATCAAAATTTACAAAGGAAGCTCCAACTTCCTTCGTCGTTTCCTGTATACCCATTTTCCGGAAATATTTCTGCAATCTCTCCTTACCAACTTTTACAGGGCCTTCACCAATTATGACTTTTTTTGCACCCATATCATAAGATACCTGGGCAATGGCTTTAATTAATGGGACGCTTGTAGAGCCTTTGATGCTGCATCCATTTAGATTTGGCTTGATCAGGACTGAATCCCCTGTTGAGATGGTATCATGGCATCCGGCATCCTGTATAGCTTTTGCTACCGCTTTTTTTAAACCACCCCTTGTTTTTTCTATAGATACTTTAACATTATTCATCTTTTCTCCTGTTAGCAAGAGGTAGTGCCACGATATATCGTGGCACTACAATAAAACAGCTAATTACATTTTAATCCTACCCCATGTTGTGGTTAATTTGCCTTTAGCATCAACCGCAGCCCCTTTCATGGAGTAAATTTCAATTTCGTCAATTCTTGCACCATCAGGATCTCTAATATCTATCCTGACCCATCTTGCGTCTATGGCATCGAACTCAAATGCAGTTGTGGCGTGCACCGGTTCACCCTTATGGGTGTAGACTTCAGTCCATGTGGCTGCGCCAGAATCTTCATCATATTCAGTGGCGACCAGAATACTGAAATCTGCCGGCATTCTATCATTCCAATTGGCTGTGTGCTCACTTCCGATTACTACTTTGTCTATCTCATAGGTTCTGCCAAGATCTATTTCTGCCCATCCAGGTATTCCGGCCAATATCCAGCTTCTGGGGTTATTGTACCATCCGTCGTTAAGGAATTCAATACTGTGTCTATCTTCGTAATTGGCTATGCATGACGAAGCGTTAGGTGAAGTGCCCGGTAAAAGGGCTACATTCAAAGCACCTCGTTCATCGGTTTCCGGAACTTCCTCAGGTTCCGGACCGGCATCCTTGGCCCAATCGTCGGGGAAAGGTTGTTTCTGAGCAGAAACGGGTAATACTAAGCCTGTTAGTAATATAGCAGACAAAAATAATAAGCAAAAAGTTCCCTTTTTTGTAAGTGACTCTTGCATATAAATACCTCCTTTTTGTTAAATAGTATTGCTGTGATTGTTATTTACCGATTTTAATCTTCCCCCAAATGGTTGCCATTTTGTCGGTTTTGTCTACTGCCGTTGCATCTGGTACAGCATAGATTTCAAGCTCATCAATTCGACAACCATCGCCTGCAAGAATATCAATTCTAACCCATCTTGCATCCGCAGGATCAAATGTGAATGGTGTTGTATCTCTTACAGGATCACCTGCGTAATTGAATACTTCAGTCCATGTTTCTGCATTTGAATCTGCGTTGTATTCTGTAGCAACGAGAACGCTAAATTCTTCTATGGCCCTGTCTTCCCAGTGTGGTGTATGTTCACTCCCAAAAACAACCTTGTCAACCATGTATACTGATCCAAGATCAATTTCAACCCAGACTGGAGGGTTTTCTCCGGTGATCCAGCTTCTTGGGTTGTTGTACCAACCGTCATTGAGAAACTCGATGCTGTGTCTGTCCTCATAACCTGGTATAACCGATGATGCGTTGGGTGATGTATTTGATAAAAGGGCTACATTGACAGCACCGCGTTCATCAACTTCCGGTACTTCTTCAGGTTCAGGACCTGCATCCTGAGCCCAGTCTTCTGGGAAAGGTTGTTTTTGTGCATATACAGAAAATGCTAAACCTATTGACAACATAAAAGTGACAAATAACATAACGATTCTTTTGTAGGACATTGAATACCTCCTTGAAATAGCTAAATTTTATTAGAAAAGATGATTCGTTTTATCAAGATGTATATCCTAATAAAACATACGATATACAGGAGCATGAAGTATAGAAGCTCCTATTATGCTCCAAATAGAGCCCATCGCATAGTCTCCCAAGATTATACCAAGAAAAAATGGTACCGCCTTTCGGTGACCACTGATTCCCCCATATTTCATAATAACCAGTTTAATTAACCAGCTAATAAAGAATGCAAACCAATAATACTCCATTGCATAACTAATTGCAAGGGCATATCCAGCCGGATGAAACGGCCACCATAAAAAGCGCATCCGTAAAAACATCATTAAAATCACAACAAAAGAGCCAACTATCATAAAAGATATGCGAATTCCATCTCCACCCCCGCTGGGCATATTCATCCAACGCTGTAAGCGGTTAAATGTCTCTGAACCTACCCATATATGATTTCCCTGTAAACCTGATGAAGCTCCTTCGCGATAGTAAAGATCCAAACCTATCCAGAATCCTGAAAGGATTGAAACCAGACTACCCAGAATGATTATTATGGGAAAACGTTTTAGATTCCTTATGTTCATTACCTGAGACATTTTAAATGCCTCTAACTGACATGGCATCTGATGACTTCTGTAACAGCGATTCCACCAGTAATATCCGCATACGATAGTCATATTAACTGTACCAAGCCGTTTTGTTCCAATTGTTGCGTTTATGGCTTCCTGAGGGTTGACAAAATATATCTCATGCGGCGCGCCCAATTCTGCCCGAACCCGGGTCATGGCAATAGAAAGCAGAAAATATATACCAAAGAGCAATACGCTAACCCATATAGACATACCAGCATAGCCGGAGAAAGCTATCAGGAAAATTGAACCTAAAAAAAATCCAGCGATAGCTGCTCTGTAAGACATGGGTTCATCTTCATGTGCTTCAGTGTCTTTGTTATAAAATATCCTCTTTGCTATCTCTCTGAAGTGCCGACGGGATGCCCATAAAGCCAGTAAAGCAAGCATAATCCATGCACCGGTGGCCTGTTCGTTGAAATACGGGAATCCCGGCAGACTTTGTATTCCAGCCGCTACTCCTACTACCCTTATAAGCTTGCGAAACACATAAAAGAACCAGCAGGAAAAAGATAAATCCAATGGTAGAAAGAATGCAATACCAATAGCAAAAGGGAAAAGGGATATAGGAACCCAACCTACGGCATTCCAGGGCTTACCTGTTAGATAATGCCCAACATCCCGCATTGATACATTGAGTTCAGGAACAGAAGGAAAAAGGAAATGCAAACCATTCAGGATACTAAGACCAAAGGCTATGCTAAATCCAGCCCACATTATTTTATTTCTGAAAAAATCAGAAACGCTATTTTGCTGGATCATGGCTACAGGAAGCTGGATGATCGGATAAGCCAGTTTTTCGTTTTCAGTCCACTGACGACGAACAAGGACATTTATGCAAAGCATCATGAAGTTTAAAGCAAGCACAAAAATTGTCCATGAAACAACTGGAATTATCCATGCTTTTATTACTTGCCTGTTATAAAATGAGGATTCACCTTCGTAAAATCCCTGTAAAATACTACGATCTTTGACAAAAAGCCAGCCGGGAAGATGATCCATGAAAAGCCTGTTCCACTCATTTTCCGGGGTGGCGAACCATGTAGCATGTCCGATACTTCCCAGCAGGTTCTGTAACATATCGTGCCCGGAAAACGAAGATGAAATTACCATAATAAAATATATTACCAGTAATTCACCAGTCCGGAGAGCAAATCGTGGAAAGTATTTTCTCCATAACAAATTACTACAGGTGATTAAAAACAATATAAAAACTGGACGGACAAATAAAGGAATAGAGGTTCCCTGAAGCACATACCATTTGACTTCGGTCATCATTACCCAGTAAATACAAACCGGAGCCAGAATCAGACCAATGATTATTGACCTTATGGTGAAATCCTGGTTATATTTTTTAAACATACTGTTTTAAAATAATTAACTTTTCCGACTTGAGTGTGGAAATATAAAAACTTTGTCTAATTAGTATTCACTGATTTTCTATTTTTGATTATAGAATTCATCATTCTTATGAAGTCAGTAAACCAGAAAACATGTTATTTTGGAAAACTGGATTCCTGCCTTCGCAGGAATGACATGTTTAGAAAATTTAGTTTGGTTGTGATTTTATATTTCGTCAGCTTTTATTATATTGGTTTTTCCGGGTATTCCAATAGGAACACCGGCTGTTATTACAACAACATCACCCGTATTTACCAAACCGGCATCTTTGGCTCTTCGTTTGGCTTTTTCAATCATGTCATCAGTATCTTCCGCCTGATTAATTTTGAGAGGTAGTATATCCCAGGGAAGGGATAATTGTCGGTAAGTAGTTTCTACAGGGGTTACAGCTATGACCCTTGGTTTTGGACGGTATTTTGCCACCATTCGGGCAGTATAACCCGATTGAGTACAGCAAATAATTGCCTTTGCCCCGATATACTGGGCGGTATAACAAGCTGCATGGCTTATGGCATCGGGAATTGTTTTATTTACAGCTTCATGTCTCTGGACAAGAATATCTTCATAGGGTAAAACAGCTTCTGTGCTTCTTGCGATTTTATCCATCATTTCCACAGCTTTTATGGGGTGTTTTCCAATAGCTGTTTCACCTGACAGCATAACGGCATCGGTTCCGTCAAATATGGCATTGGCGACATCTGTGGCTTCGGCTCTGGTGGGCTTTGGGTTATTAATCATGGATTCCAGCATCTGAGTGGCTGTTATAACCGGTTTACCCTTTAGTCCTGCTTTGTTGATTATCATCTTCTGGGTTACAGGAACTTGTTCTAAGGGTATCTCAATACCAAGATCCCCCCGGGCAATCATTATTCCATCAGACTTATCAATGATGTTATTAATATTTTCCAGGGCTTCGTGTTTCTCAATTTTAGCTATTACAGGTATTCTGGCTTTTCTTATCTGTAGAGCATGTTTGATTAAAATTAAATCTGATGAATTCTGGACAAAAGATAAGGCCACAAAATCCACATCATGCTCAATGCCAAACTCAAGATCAATCAAATCCTTTGCCGTTACTGCCGGAATATGAAGGTTTACCCCGGGAACGTTAATCCCCTGACGGGAACGGAGAATACCGTCTGTTACAACCTGACAGCTTATTCCTGCTTTACTGATATTTTTTACATTTAGCTGTATACTACCATCAGAAAGATATATCTGGTCTCCGGGTTTAAGATTCTCGGCCAGACAATCGTAATAGGATACAGATATACGATTATTTTCGTTAACCGATTCCTGTTCGACTAAAACCAGTTCTGATCCGTATTTCAGTACGAGATTAGATTCCACATCTCCGGTACGGATTTTGGGCCCTGTTAGATCCTGGAGTATGCCTACGGAAATATTCATTTCCGATGATATAGACCGAATATTTTCTATGACCCTGGCGTGTTGTTCATGGGTTCCATGGGAAAAGTTTACCCGGGCTACGTTCATGCCAGCGATAATAAGCTTTTTAAGCATTTCTGGATTTTCTGTTGCCGGGCCTATGGTACATACAATTTTAGTCTGCCGTTCCATGGTTTTTTGTCCTTTGTCTAATCAATTGCAATTCTGGCTCTGGCAAACATGCCGGGTTTTAAACGATAGTCCGGGTTCTGTATGGAAATTTCCACCATTGCAGTACGACTCATTTTATCAACTCTTGGACTTATAACTGTAATTTTTCCCTCCACCGGTTCATCAATGGCATCTACGGATACCATAGCAATGTCACCAATAGACAGCTTGCTAAGGTTCGCTTCTGTAACACTAACCTTTGCTTTTACTATATTCATATCAACTATCTCAAATAGAGGTGTCTGGGTTGATGCCATACCCCCTAAATCTATATTACGCATAGAGATTATGCCAGATATTGGAGCGTTTATAGTCGCGTCAGAAAGCTTTTTTTGGGCCAGTTCCAGACCTACTTTGGCCTGCTCTACACCCATTTTAGCCCTTGTTATATCCAACTCCCACGTCTTGGTTTCCTTGGCTTTTTGAGCTACTGAAAGCATAGCTTCGGCTTGATTTAATTGTGCTTCGGCCATAGCAATGTCTTTTTCCCAACTTTTGGATTCCTTAAGGCTTTTGGCCATTTCCAGAGCAGCCTGAGACTGGTTTACCTGGGCTTCGGCGGCTTTGATGTCCTGTTCTCTTGCCCCTTCTCTGACTAAATCAAGCTGTTGTGTCGCAGCTTCATACTGGGCTTTGGCTACATCGTATTGGGTTTTTGATCCCTCATAGGCCTGCTGGCTAATAACACCCTGTTCATGTAGTTTTTCGGCTCTTTCAAAGTTACTTTTAGCATTATCAAGTCCGGCTTTGGCCTGTTCAACTGTGGCTTCTACCTGCTTTTTCTCCTGAGTTCTTGCACCTTCTTTTGCTTTTTCCAGCATAGATTTTGCGGCTTCCAGGGCGGCTCTGGCCTGGGCAACCTGGGTATCTACCTGGGTAAGGGATAAGGCTTTTGCCTGTTCATAAGCAGCTTTGGCTGCAGCCAGACCGGCTTGGGCCTGATCTGCTTTTGAAAGCACATCTATTTCTGACAATGCCATGGCCTGATCAAGAGAAGCCCGGGCTGATTCAA
Source organism: Candidatus Poribacteria bacterium (assembly GCA_014730235.1). Taxonomy (GTDB): domain Bacteria; phylum Poribacteria; class DTPJ01; order DTPJ01; family WJIO01; genus WJIO01. The sequence continues at coordinate 4,326 of WJIO01000247.1, read as the reverse complement.
GGACAGCTTTTGCCTGACGGACATTTAAATCAAGCTCATCATGTTCCACTACTGCTAATACCTCATCCTTACGAACTACGGATCCTACTTCCACTTTTAATTCTTCCACTTTACCCGGTATTTTGGCAATGACATAAATCTGGGAATTGGCTTCTATATCACCTACCAGGGATAACGTTGCATTACCATTTGCTGTATTTTCCAGGTCTACCTCCGGAGATGCTTCTTTAGCTTCGATTTTTTCCTCCTGCATTTCCTGAGCATATATACCAAAGGCAAGGAATACTGATATAATAATTATTAAACAAAATTTACTCCACATTGCGTTACCTCCCAATTTATATTAAGGCTTTCTCCTTTGAAATATTACCTTGATTATCTCTGGATTTTGACTCAAAAGTTTTATATAAAACTGGCACTATAACCAGTGTAAGAACCGTAGATACTAATAGACCTCCTATGATAGTCCATCCCATGGGAGCCCATAGAGATCCCCCGGCCAGGGTAAGGGGTAGTAAACCACCGATAGTTGTAGCTGTGGTAAAGATAATGGGTCTGAATCTTGTTTCACCGGCTTTTTTCAGGGCTTCAACCAGATCACTACCAGCATCCCGCAATTGATTTGTATATTCAACCAGAATAATTGCGTTATTAACTACAATACCCACTAAACTGGTTAAACCTATAAAAGCTGTGAATGAAAATGTATATCCGGTTGTTAACAGAGCGAGAATTGAACCAATAACAGCCAGAGGTATAGCTGCGAAAACTACAGCAGGCTGGATAAAGGACTTAAATTGCAATATCAATACGGCATAAATACCAATCATGGCAATGATTATAGCTTTACCCATACCCCCAAAAGACTGTTCCCGGCTTTCGGCTTCTCCACCTACTTCATAACGCGTTCCTATGGGCCATTTATATGAATCCAGTTTTTCTACTATTTTGTTTGTTACTTCGGCAGTAGAATATTCCTCCAGAACATCGGCTGTAACGGTTACACTTCGATCCATATCATCATGTGTGATTTCCTGAGCACTTTCGCTGAACTTAAAAGATGCAACCTGTTTCAATGGTATCTGAGTACCTATAACTGAAGTCAGGTATATTTTGTCAAAATCTTCCACAGAGAAATCTCCATCAGTGGGTATTTTGATTGTAATATCGAATTCTTCACCTTCAGGATCGCGATATTTTGATATGGGCATACCGGCAACACATGTGCGAACAGTTCTATCAATATCAAGAAGCTGTAAACCTAATGCAGCAGACTTCTGGTGATTTATGTTTACATGCAGATCCATCCGTGTTGTAGTTAAGGGGTTATCTACGTTAACAGTTCCAGCTTCTTCAGTGATTATCTTCTCTACATCTCTGGATACATCCCTGAGAACATCAAGCCTTTCCCCTACAACCCTTATGGCAATAGGTGCTTCAACAGGAGGACCCTGTTCCAATTCTTTAACATCAATTCTGGCCTCAGGATAATTGTCAAATTCTTCTCTTAATTCATTTATTAACCTTGAGAGGATTAGTCTATCATATTCTTTAAGATCGACATAAAATTGGGCATGGGCCTTATCCCGGTTTCTAGAAATTATATTATAATATATTCTTGGATTACCTCTGCCAACATTTGTAACATAATGACTTATTTCTTCCTTTGTGGCCAATACTGATTCGATATATCTGGCTACCTCGTCAGTTTTGTAAAGACTTGTACCTTTGGGTGCTGTGACATTAATGACAAATTGGGATTTTTCTGCCTTGGGAAAAAAGCTTATACCGACAAAAAGGGATAAACCCAGACTGATGAGGAAAACTACAACGCTTAAAATAACTATTAGTTTGTTCCTATTAAGGGAAAAATTGAGAATTCTGCGGTAAGGACCAGTTATGAAATAATCCTGGGCATTTTGTATTTTACTAGGCAACCATTTGATTATATGGGTAAAACCCGATTCGGATTTATCTGATTCCTCATCTTCAGTTTTTAAGAACCTGCTGGCCAGATAAGGAGTAAAGGTAAGTGCTAGAAAAAGAGATGCAGTCAGTGTGTAAACAACTGTGGTAGGCATACTTCGAATAAAATCACCTGTTATATCCTGCATCATGATGATTGGAACAAAAGCTAAGATAGTCGTTGCCGTTGCGCTTATCACAGCCCATGAGATTTGTTCAGTAGCTTTGATTGCAGCTTCCAGACGATCATAACCCAGCTTCATAAATCTGGTGGTATTTTCGACAACGACAATGGCGTTATCTACAAGTATACCCAGGGCAATTACAAGACCGGCTATGGTCATCTGCTGGATACCATAGCCGGTAAGATCTACAAAACCAATACCAATAGCAATGCTGATAGGGATTGCCAGCATAACAATAATAGAAGAACGGAAGCTTAAAGATAAAAATACAACTACTCCAACTAATATTATACCGCCTATAAGATTTTTGGTAAATTCCCATATACGGTGTCTGACGCTTTTAGATTGGTCAAAAGCATAATAGATTTTCATAGATTCAGGAAGTTCTTCTTCAAACTTTGAAATAACCTTTCTTAAATCACTGAAAATGCTGAATATATTTGTATCTTCTTTTTGAGTAGCTGTTACAAAAACAGCCCTTGTGCCGTCATACCTGGCAAGATGTTCTTCGTCCTTGTAATTCATTCCTACATGGGCAATATCTTTAAGCTGGACTATTTTGCCCATGTAGGAATGAATTACCGTATCTCGCAAATCTTCCAGAGACCGAAAGCTGCCGCTGGTTCGGACATTAAAACTCATGTTGCCAATGTCAATATCCCCTCCGGGGATATTGACATTGTTACTTTGTATAATACCGAATACCTGATTTAGGGGGATACCCATTCTGGACATCTTATCCAGATTCAGGGTTACATGCACTTCCTGTTCAGGGTAACCCCATGTTTCTGATTCTCTTATACCTTTAACTTTTTCTATATTTTTCTTAAGCCTTTCAGCATATTCTTCCAATTCTTTATATGCTGATGTTTCAGATACAATGGCCATTTGTAGAATATTTGTATCTGAAACAGACCATTTCCAAAGGTCTACAGAAGTTACACCATCCGGTAATAAGCTACGAATTGAATTAACCTTTTCGGTTACATCAGAAAATTTCTTATCAGGATCGGAACCTGACTCGAACTCAACCGCTATAGAAGCCAGACTGTCCTGCATACCTGAGCTTAGCATTTTAATATCATCCAGTTCGTTTATAGCCTCTTCAATAGTATCAACAACCAGTTGTTCCATATCCTTGGGACTTGCTCCGGGATATATAACAATAACGCTGGTTCCGGCATTTGACACCTGAGGATCTTCCGAATATGGCATTGTAAAAAGAGACACTATCCCCAGAAGAACAAGCATTATAACCGCGACAATCGTAAATTGGTGGTTCTTAATAGCAAGCTCTGTAATTCTCATGTAGACCTCTTATTTTTTTTATTTGATTTTTATTTTACTCCACGTGGATGATAACTTACCCTGAGCAGAAACAGCACTTTCTGCTTCAAATATAGCTTTTATTTCACCTTCAGAAAGGGCTACGCTGTAAATGGCAACCTGATCGAAGGAGCCCTGGAAGTATTCTACATCATCAATTTCACTACCGGAATTTTTGCTTCTGGCCCCTAGGATAAAATAGGGTGCAGCCGCATATATATATGTGGCTTCTGTGGAAGCTATCTGTTCACCATCTATATACAGGAAACCTGTGTCTTCAGTTCCGACCTGAGCGACGAAATGCCATTCACCGTCTGTATAGCTGTCCTCAGATTCAGCATAGAAGTGGGCGTTATTGTAAAATCCTGCGGTCAGGTTCTCAGATCCAACCCTCCAGCCAACCGGGGCTTCAGCTCCACCTGATGCGCCGGGAACGGCATTATCTCCCCACATCCATAACGGACCATTGATTGACTCCTCTGTCCTGAACCAGCCCATAGCTGTAAAAGGAGCAGCACCGCCGGTTCTTACTTCCAGGGCAGGAATGGCCACATAACCATCAGCCCCATCCAGTTCAAGAATTCCGCCAGCTACACTGGCTCCACCCGTAAGAGTACCATCATAACCATTACCGGAAAGGTCTGTTACCTGATCACCATCAACTGTCCCACTATCAAAGGTATAATGCAGCACCAGGTCTGCTTCAGGTAAAGACATTGCATTCAATGAAAAAGACAAAGCAATGGCAATAATTATAAGCATTAATTTACATTTCCTCATTTTTTACCTCCATTTACTTTAACTTGTAAAGTTTTTTGAGTTTTTTAATCGTTTCCATAGCCTTTTCCAT
>WJIO01000246.1 GCA_014730235.1 Candidatus Poribacteria bacterium | reverse complement strand
GGTTTTTCGATCATAATATTTGCACCGGCATCCAGACAGGCAATGCCGTTGACGTGATGATCCGAGTGCCTGGAACATATATCCACCGCATCCAGGTTTTCTTTTTCCAGCATTTCCTCCAGATTTGTATAGACTTTAGGCATGGAATCCTGAGTTTCTGAGGCTTCCTGGGCGAATTTCTGTGCTCTTTCTTCCACCGGATCACACATAGACACAAAATCAAATTTATCAGCCTCTTTTTCCTTAATCCGCTTATACCCGTTTAAATGACCGTGGGCCATACCACCGCATCCGGTGATAGCTAAACTGAGTTTTTTGTTAGGCATTGCAGTTCTCCTGTTTATTTCTCTTCGAAATTTTCCAGAGCTTCATCTTCATCATCGTATTTTTCAAATATCTGATCAAGCTTTGTTACAACTAAAAGGTATTTAACCGATCTGCCAACATTCAGCAGAACCATCTTTTTACCGCGTTTTGCCAGAGAAGTATAAGCAGCTACCAGAATACCCAGGCCTACGCTGTCCATCATAGGCACCTCTTCCAGGTTAATGATTAAGCCGCTTCTACCTGCTTCTACCTGTTCCTGTATGGCTTCATCCAGGTTAAGTCTGGCATCTCCGATTATCTCTCCTGAAATATCCAGGATTGCAACATTTTCCCTGTATCTTACAGAAATTTCCATGCATCTATCCTCCAGTTATATAAATCATCTATTCTTCTTTGGATAAAAGACGGGTTCTTCTTCCTGTGGTAATCATTCCACCCAGCCCAAAGGAAATAAAAACAATTCCTATTAACCAACCTATATATGGAATAGCTGTCAGAATAGCAATAAGTAATATCCCAAGAATCATCTGCCAGATTATTCTCAGTTCATGCTTGGTAATACGTTCCAGAATTTCCCGCCCAATAGCCAAACCTACATATATTCGACTTACAAATAAAAAAACTATATAGGCAGCAAGGGCAATAATACCTATAGGAATACCTATTATAGTTAAACACAAAATTATGGAGCCAATGGGAACACATGCAAGAAAAAGCAGACCCATACCAAAGCTTTTCAATGGAAAAGCAATTATCCTGTTAGCAACCATAGTAACATGACGTTCATAAAGAATTAATATCACCAATCCTGCTATAAGTAAAGAGACAAGTGGGGAAACCTGCAATAGTATCCTGAACCAACCGGGGGTTTTACTCCGCCATTCCCGGAACTTTTCCGGGTTTTCAGGTAACCTGTTAGCAAGGGAAGCCATTATATCCCAGAATGTCATAACGCTTCTTTTCCCTGATCGTCTCTCCACTATACCAGCAATAAAGGCCCCTTTTTCTATTTCTGCACTGCGATTACTTACATATTCCAGATTTCCCTTTACTACAGCATTAGGAGATATTCTAAGTCTGGCAACAGTAAGATCAACATTCTGACCAATACTGCCATCAATCAGCATTTCACCACAACGAGCTTCAAGACTGCCGTGTATATTTCCGGATATTCTTATTTTTCCGCCACCGGTAATGACATCCCCTTTTACCTCGCCCAGGATTTCCACGTTACCACCTAAGGCCAAAAGGTCACCATTTATAACACCCTGTATCTTTATATTAGCTCCACCCAGCCTTGCATTTTCTTTTACACTGCTCCATGAATGAATATTGTAACCACCAACAGTAAGGTCTCTACCTATAGAGTTACCAACATTCAGGTAAACCCCACCGGCTAAAAGATCACCTCTAACTTTACCTTTCATATTAAGGGTTTTGCATGCAGTTAATAAATCACCGGGAATAACTTCTGATTCCTTGACTTCCACCAAATCACCCGAGCGAGTTTCACTACCCGGCACCGGCGTATCCTGCTGGCTCTCGGTATTTTCGGATATTTGAGTGGTTTCCGATTCCTGCATTTGCTGTGTAAAAGCTAAATCTGGAATAAATAATATTATTAATATATATAAAGCTTTTATAAGATATCCTGTATTCCATTTGCAAATCTGATTAATTATGTCAGCACCTCCGTTGTTTCCAGTGTCACATATTTATATTAAAACTGGTAAAGAATAGCAAATGGGTTATTCCATGTCAAGTAAAAACAATTTCCACAGATCTATAAATCCATAAGCCAATGTCTCTGGATAAAATGGTCTATACCATAGGTTGATGAAAAAACTCTGGCTGCATCGCTTTCGGCATATCTGTAGTTCATTATCAGCAGAGATGGTAACCTGACTCTTATACGATCTGGCTTCATATGTTTCCGGGGATACGGAATCAGTTTTATATTAAATCCGCCGATAGATTCTTCGCTGGTTTTTGCTACAAAGATAGTTAAGCATGTATGTCGAAAAAGCCTGGTCACTTCAAAACGAAAGCCGTTATCCAGGTGAAGAAATCTGCCTAATCTGGCAGTTAGTATCATATTCCAGATAGGGAGTTTATATTGAACCTTACCTAAAGAGGTCCATTTCCATAACCTGGTGTAATAGAACTTATCAGACCAATAATATATATTTCCAAGCCATGCAGCCATAATTCCCAGGGTTAGATTATTATTTACAAAAAGATGGTTATATTCACTGAACATGCCATACCTGTTATTTCCGAAATAACCCCCGGAAAGATTTAATAGTGATGAGCTATTCCGATGATGCAGATAATAAAAACAAAAACGTCCCAGGGATAATGTCTGTTCTTTATTGGATAACTCATCATAGAGAAATAATTTAAGCTGTAAGCTAGTCTTTAGCTGTTTTGTGATAGATGTAGAAATTTCAGGCGAAATTGCAAGCTGATATATCATAGGATCGCTGAACCTTCCTAACAGAGAATCAAATTCAGGCCTTATAATAATATCAATCTTGCCACTGCTTGAATTGTATTTCTTTATATTCTGGTGTTTTACTGCTGCATATTCAATATCATATTCACCTTCTGTGCCAATTTTTACGGAAAAACTAAGAATCGGTGTGTCATTTTTCCTGGATATGAGATATAGACGATCAATATCCGGGTAGAAATCTTTTGTCTTTGAAATTATAGTCTTTACTGCGTCTTTCTCTCTAATGTAAATTCTGTTTTCATAATCAATTATAGTTATATCATCTTGCTCGTAAAGCCTGATATTTTCAAATCCGAATTGGGCTAATGATTTTAATAATTCATTGCTCTGGTTATTTGTGTAAGCCGATTTTATAGTAACGGCTAATAGTAACAGTGTTATTAAAAACTTTTTCAAGCAAGCTCCTAATTCAGTTATTAGGTTCTTCCGGGTTCAGTGTGGTAATAATTGAAAACGCTCTCAGCTTGTCATTCCTGCGAAAGCAGGAATCCAGTAGATCCGCATAAAGACTAGATTCCTGCTTTCGCAGGAATAACAGCATATAGAATTTCCTATTATTACCAAGTTAAATCCTGAAGAACCAGTTTATTCAATCTTAGGCCATATACAATCAAGATTTTTTGTGTAATGATAATCTTCCATAAAACCAGAAACATTATCTGCATCTCTCATACATGACATGCGCTGGTGCATAATATTGACATTTTCCGGGTCTAATTCCATACCGATAGAATTCCTACCTAATTGTTCTGAAACCACAATCGTTGTTCCCGTTCCAGCAAAGGGATCGAGAACCAGATCCCCGGGTTTCGTTGATGATAATATTATCCTGGTCAGCAGCTTAATTGGTGATTGTTGTTTATGGAAACGCCGTCCTTCATTATCCCTTATAGGTTCCTGTCCCGCAAAGTAACCGGATGTCAATTCTCTTATATCATCCCATACATCTGTTAAATAGATCCCGTTTTTCCGTTCTTGTTTGTAATTCGGTTTAAGGGGTGGTTTAATCCTTAGTTTATTAAAAGTTCTGGTTTTTTTGCCTTTGGTAGCAAATGCGATTATCTGGTAGTGTTTGCCAAATCGAATAGGTGAAGGTATGGCAGAAGTCATTTTCTTCCAGATTATGAGGTTCTGGAATTCCCATCCTGTTTCTCTGAGACATCGAAGCACATATTCCGCATTTTTCTCCCGCTGCATGAAATATATAGCACCACCAAAGGAAGTAATATCATATATACGTCTTGCAATTTCTTTCATCCACTGCCAGTAAGCATTTTCAGGCATGTTATCTTTATGGCTTTTATATTTCTTGGATTGGTTGAAAGGGGGATCCAGAAATGTCAGATCAATACTGCGGGAAAATTCCACTTCCCTCAAAACTTCCCAATGCAGCAGATCTCTGCAATCACCTCTTAGAATTTTGAAACTCATAAAAAATAAACAAATTTAGCAAATGCATTTAAGAATTAGTATATACTTATTTTCATTGTCATATTATTACCAAACTAAAGTCCTACGGTTTTCTCCATTATTTCCAGATACCGACTGTATACGTCATTCCATCTTTTATCAGGTCTGGGTTCATAAGCAACAACATCAAAGGATTGAGCTATAAGTTCCCTCGCTGAATCTATTGAATCCAGATAACCGATGGTTATTGCCTGTATGATAATATTCCCGATAGCCGTAGCTTCCACAGGGCCAGCTAAAACCTGTTTTCCCGTAGCATCAGCCGTCAACTGGCAAAGGAATTTATTTTGACAACCACCGCCAATAATATGGACCACATCCAGTTCCTGTTCCAGTACTTCCTCAAGTTTTTCCAATACCCATCGGTATTTCAGGGCCAGGCTTTCAAAAGCGCATCTAATTACGGCAGGTTTTGTTTCCGGTATTTTCTGACCTGTATCTTTGCAGAACTCCCTTATGCGTTCCGGCATATCGCATGGACTTAGGAAAGGCTCATAATTCGGTTCGATTATACAATTGAATGGTTGGGCATCCTCAGCCATTTTAGTAATTTCATCATAGGAATAATTTTCTCCGGCTTCCTCCCATATTCGCTTACATTCCTGTATAAGCCACATGCCTGTGACGTTCTTCAATAGCCTTATGGTTCCGCCGACTCCCCCCTCATTGGTGAAGTTGTATTTTAGCGTAAGACTGTTAATGATAGGATCGGGAACTTCAACCCCCACCAGCGACCATGTTCCGGAGCTTATATATGCCCAGTTTTCACCCTTGGCTGGAACAGCAGCTACAGCACATCCGGTGTCATGACAGGCGGGTGCAATGACCGGAACTTTCCCCAGACCTACCTCTTCCTGTATATCAGGTAGCAGCGTTCCTATTTCTGTACCCGCAGGCACGATCTCAGGAAGTATATGGAAGGGAAGCCCAAGCTTATCAAATAAGGGCTTTGACCAATTCCGTTCTGTGGGATCATAAAATTGTGTCGTGGTGGCAATGGTAAACTCAGAAACTCGTTGACCGGTGAAAAGGAAATTAAACAGGTCAGGCATTAAAAGCAGAACTTCGGTCACATCCAGCAGGGGGGACTTCATCAGGGACATGGCCAGAAGCTGATACAATGTGTTGAGCTTCATAAACTGTATGCCTGTTATCCTGAATATTTCTTCCTTCGGCACTGTTTTAAATGCTTCTTCCATCATACCATCAGTAAGTTTATCCCGATAATGATATGGATGTCCCAGAAGAGTATTATTTCTACCTACAAGGCCAAAATCCACTCCCCAAGTATCAACTCCCATACCGTCAATATCAGACCCAAACTCCCGAGCGCATGTTTCCATAGCATGTTTCAGTTCCTGCTGCATCAACAAAACATCCCAGTGCAGGCTGTCCAGCACGTGCACAGGGCCGTTTGGAAAACGATGCACTTCCTGAAGTTCCAGCTTTTCATGTTCCAGTGTTCCAAGAACACCTCTTCCACTGGATGCGCCTATATCAAAGGCCAAAAATTTTGCTTTATCTGACATACAAACAACTCCCTCTCAAAGATCCACTTTAATCCAGATGCTCTATTAGCTTTTGCTTCCAATTCAGTATCAGATTGAACTGTATCAGTTGTGAAATCCGGCAGCACCAAAAATATACCGGATAGCAAAAGTATTGAGGCTACAGCTATATTAAACAACTTCTGGTTGATTTTTATATGTAGCACAGAACCGATAATATTACCTAAAATAAAGGCTGGAATTAAGAACAGAACAAATTTTATTACATCCCAGTTTACAAGCCTGACACAGCAAAAAGTAGCGCACTGCCATGCATTGACCACCAGGAAATACATAAGCAATGTGGCTCTAAACATGCGTTTATCCTTTATTTGCCTGCTTAGATAGATTATCACAGGAGGGCCACCTGTGCCAAACATCCCACCGATACTACCTCCCAGAAAACCAGCCAGCAGTCCCCAGCGATTGCTGATCTCCTTTTTATCCTTTTTCTTTGTAAACAGCATCCTTAGTGCATAGAAGCATAAAAATAATCCCATAAACTTTTTGAGTATATCACTGCTGTAAGATGCCAATACATATACACCTAATATACTTCCCACCACAGCACCGGCGATCATCATAAGCAAAACATCTTTTCTGATCCATTCTCTGGTTCTAAAAGTAAAAAGAAGTAAAATACTACTAAGCACCGCGAGGATATTTGCAGTAGGTACTACAAGCCTCATTACCTCCGAAAATCCCATGATGTCCAGCAAAAGCAACAGCGAGGGAACCATGAGAAGTCCGGAACCAAAACCAGCCAGACCACGTACAAGAAAAGCTATAATAACAATAAAACTCGAAAAAATTATTACTGAAAAATTTATAACTATACCATCCTCTCGCGGAATTCCTTCGGCAGATAAATCTGCCGAAGGAATTCAAGATAATTACTTACTCATCATATCCTTTAAGAGGACGGATCCATATGTTGCGATAACGGACAGGATCACCATGATCCTGAAGCATCAAAGGCCCTTCGGGGCCGTGAGGTGTATCATAATTGGGCAGATTTCTGTGGCCAGTAGGGCCCAGAAGCTCTACGCGATTATGAACTACAACGCCGTTATGAAATACTGTCGCATAAGCCGGTTTTACCAGTTTATCATCCTCATAAAGAGGTGCTTCAAAGACTATATCATAAGTCTGCCACTCGCCCGGTTTCCGACACGCATTAACCAGCGGTGGATATTCTCCGTATACGGAAGCCGTTATACCATCGGCATAAGTGATATTATCATAACCATCCAGAACCTGAATTTCATATTTTCCGATAAGAAATACACCGCTGTTACCGCGGCCCTGGCTTTCCCCTTTTACTTCGGCAGGTGCAGCCCATTCAATATGAAGCTGGCAATCGCCAAAATGTTCTTTAGTCTGGATGTTTCCTGTTCGGGTAACCTCCATGTATCCATTTTCCACCTTCCACTGCACAGGCCCACCATCTTTGCCAACCCACTTTGATGTATCTTTACCATCGAATAATACAACAGCATCAGAGGGTGCTTTGCCGGGTGTTTCCTGAGTGCTGCATGTTCCAGGTGTTACAACTCTTGGTTGCGGTCTTTTGCCATCATGCACATGCCATTTTGAATCAGGCAGCATAGGTGTGTCGTCATAACCGATGTTTTTTGCCATGTTATATCTCCTGTTTAGAATTAATTTATTTAGCTCTTCAGAGTTAAATGTATTTATCAAGAAAAACCAGCTTTGCTTATCATTTCTGCCTTCGTAGGAATAACAAGCTCATAAAATCATTTCAATATTACCACACTAAACCCGAAAGAACCATTAATTTTAACCCGGGGTTAATAATATACTTCACCTTCTACTTCTATAGTTCGCATAGTAATAATTCCCTGGGTCACAGTTGTAACTATTACATCTACAAAGGAATTCTGTGTTTTAATGGCCAAATTTTGTACCCCGCTTCGATCTGCTACATTAGGAACTATAATCTGATCGAACTTTGGCACTGAAAGAGGAATTATGCCCCAGAAAAGCCAGACGGCTCTGGACTTTGTATTAAATTCCCTTGGTTGTGCTCCACCCATATTGGTCATACTTACAGGTTTTTTTACTTTTGTCTTCATTTCAATAGTTGCGCAACCCATGAGGAAAACCATAAATAAAACAACCAGAATAGTTATACAGTTTTTCATATCATGATCCCTTATAGTTTTAATCATACAGCACTCCAAGTATTTACCAGTGAAAAAGCAGTGACACAAAAGTATGACCCAATTTTCAGGATACAGATTGTGTCACTGTTAATAGAACTGGTATTATTCACCGTATACCATTACGGTAAATTCAGCATAGATCCCCAGGATACTTTTACTTTGATAATCGACATGGTGAATTTTTGTAATTCCAGCGTTTTTAGCAGCAGTTTCTATACTGGCATCACCCTGTGCTATAAGACCAAGGATAGAAGTACAGGTCGCAGTTCCAACTTTAGATGAGCCTGTGTTAGAGGTTACCACACCGGGCATTTTAACTTCGGTGTAAAGTCCACCAGTAACAGGCGCAACTGAATAAGCTGCACATCCCGCTAGAAATAATACTAGCAGCAAAATAGGCGCTAAAAGCTTAAAGGCGTTAATAAATTTAGATATGGTGGGTCTAATCTTTTTCATGAAATCCTCCTTTATTCATTCTTGAATTAAACGTAAATTTAAGCGATGTCTATATCGTCGCTACCCATAACCACACGCAACAGAGTAAAAGCATCTACATATTTTGCTTTACCTTTTCTTAAAAGAATTCTGCTAACTTCACTCACTGTAGAGCCAGTAGTAAAAACGTCATCGATGAGTAATATCCGGGCATCTGATACAGTTGATTTGTCAGTAATGTCAAAGTGTCCCTGAACGTTTCGCTGTCTTTCTCTGCGGGATAAACCCACCTGCGGCGGAGTATTAGCTGTTTTCACCACCAGATCAGGCTTCATAGGAATACCTGTTGTCTTGCTAAGTCTTCCCCCCAAAAGCTCCACCTGGTTGTAGCCTCGCTTCCATCTTCGCCATTTATGCAGAGGAACCAGTGTCATGTAATCATATTCCGTCGCTTCGAAAAATTTCTGAAATACCCGTAACATAAGATTTGCCAGAGGTTCTGCCATTACCGGTTTATCATAGTATTTCAATAGTTGAAAGGCCCTGGCTGCTACCGATTTATAAACAACCGCAGATCTGGCTCTCCTGAAATACCAGCTTCCCCTGTCATTTTGCCTCTCTGCACATTTATCGCAGGAAGGTATAACATCAGGCAAAGCCGCCAAAGGATCCAGCGGCTGACCGCATGTATCACAGAATGGCTTTTCTATAAACTCCACTTCCTGCCAGCATAGTTGACAGATATAGTGTCCATCCGATGGATATATATTCTCGCCGCAGTAGCGACAGCGGGATGGATAGACAAAATTAATAAGGCTTTCTAACAGTGGATTCAATTTTTTATCTGATATTCTATATTATATAATTTTAGGTTGGGTTGAGTCTGTGAAACCCAACAAAATAACGGCAAATATAATCCGGGCATTGACATTAGAATAAACAACAGTAGTAATACAAATAATCCATAGAATTACCGCAATGTTTCTATTATATCTCCTCGTTTTAAATATCCCCATGTAATCGTCAATTTTCCCTCACGGGAAACAGCCTGTGATGTTCCTCCAAACCAATCGGGATCAGTGTCATCCGCTGGGTGGTTTGTGATATTTCGCGGGTTGCTGCCGTCGACGTTCATAACATATATTTCATTATTGCCATCCCTGTCTGAAACAAAAGCAATTTGGCTACCGTCGGAAGACCATACAGGACGCATATCCTTAGCGGGGTTATTGCTTATATTAACGAAATTACTTCCGTCTGCGTTCATAATGTATATCTCATTATTTCCTGTCCTGTCAGAGGAAAAGACGATTTTGTTTCCATCCGGAGACCAGGCCGGAGTGTAATCACCCTCGGGGTGATTAGTCAGATTTTTCAGGTTATTGCCGTTTATATCCACAATATAAATTTCATGGTTATCATTCTGATCCACAACGAAAGCAATTTTATCTCCATCCGGAGACCACGCCGGTGAACGGGTTATCTGGAAAGGCTGTTTAAGCTTGGTTGGGGCTTTTCCGCTGGAACTGATTATATAAATCTGCGTCTCCTGCATATACACAATTCTGGCTCCATTAGGTGACCAATCCGGATGACCATCATAACCAAGACGCTCTACTAGATTTATGAAATTCTTCCCATCAGGGTTCATGGTGTATATCTCATCATTAATTTCCCGTCGGGTTACAAAGGCTATCTTTTTGCCATCCGGCGACCAGGCAGGGTGGCCGTCATAGGAAAAATCATCGGTAAGCCGTACCAAATTTCCACCGTCTATATCCATGGTATATATCTCTTCGTTGCCATCCCGATCTGTGGTAAAAGCTATCCGTGGTGTAATAGGTGCTTGAGCCAATGCGGCAAAGCTGGTAAAAGTCAGAATAAATAAATAAGTAAAGACAATTCTAAGATACATACTGCTTCCTCTTTTTATAGTTAAAACCTTACAGGAATTCCAGAGATCCATGTTTTTATAATTCATTGCACAATATCAATCTTTTCACCACAGAATTCACACTTAGAATCCGTTAAATGTCTTTTTTCCAGGTTATAGCCATATCTGGGTATAACGACTTTTCCACAGTCAGGGCAGTATGTGTTTTCACCATCATCCCCCGGTACGTTTCCGCTGTATACATATTTCAATCCAACTGACAGACCTATCTCCCTGGCCTTTATCACTGTGCTTATCGGCGTGGATGGAAGGTTCATCAACTTATATGTGGGATGAAATCGGCTGACATGCCATGGTGTTTCAGACCCTAAACTCAGGATAAATTCAGCTATTCCCTTTAAAGTTTTCTCAGAATCGTTGATCGTTGGAATTACCAGGGTAGTAACTTCGACCCATATTCCCAATTCCTTCATAAGCTTCAGGGTATCCAATACCGGTTTAAGTCGTGCTCCGCATATTTCCCGGTAATGCTCTTCGGTAAAGCCTTTGAGGTCAATATTAACAGCGTCCAGATAAGGACTGATGTCCCTCAGCGCCTCCTCTGTCATGTAGCCATTGGATACAAACACGTTCTTGATGCCCTTTTCGTTGGCTAATTTAGCTATATCATAGGCGTATTCCATGAAAATTGTAGGTTCGGTATATGTATATGCAATACTGCTGCAATTTGTTCGCTCTGCCATCTGTATAATCTGTTCCAGACTTGCATCTTGTCCCGATATACGTTTGTGATCCACAGGCATCTGGGAAATATCCGCGTTCTGACAGTGGGTGCATTTGAAGTTACAGCCTACTGTGGCGATGGAAAATATCTTTGTCCCCGGGTAGAAGTGGAATAAAGGCTTTTTTTCGATAGGATCAACATGAGTAGCTATAACCTTTCCATAGACCAGACTGTAAAGCGTGCCGTCTTTATTTTCCCGCACACCGCATATGCCCCTGTTGCCATCCTGAATTAAACATCCATGGTTGCATAGATTGCATTTAACTCTATTATCCGATAATTTACGATACCATCTGGCTTCCGTCATCTATAACGTCCCCTTTCCATTACTGTATTGTGATAATAAACATAATTACGAACAGGTATATCAGGTCCGATAGAATGTGCTCCGATAGCCACGCCGCCGTCCTTTCCTGCTTCGATTATCTCCATGGCCTGTCTCTCTATTTCTTTCTTTGTGCCTCTTGGTAAAGTCAGGGAATTGCACATACCGCCTATATACGAAAGTTTTTTACCGTATTTGGCTTTGAGGGTAGGTATATGCAGTCCGGCTTTAGGTTCAACCGGGTTTATGCCTTCTATTCCCGCATCTATAAGCATATCCAGTACAGGCCCGATATTGCCGTCACTGTGGAGTATAACCTTAGCTGCCCCCGCATCTTTAAAGGCTTTGACCATGCGTTTGTAACCTGGCAAAAATATTTTCTCAAAAGATTTTGGTGACATCATGGGGCCGTGATTATAGGCCATATCGTCGTATATCCATAGTCCGGTATCGTATAAATTGCCTCGACGCAGGGATTCTTTGCCTATTTCCGCTATATGATCCGCCACCCGGTCAGCCATAGCTTTGGCGAATTCCGGATCGCCGGCTATATCCATAAGAAAATTGGTCTTACCCCTCAAAAAGGATGTCCTGATATAAGGCCCGCCAGTCTTACAGAACACACATCGTTTATCTCTCAGGTTTTCTACTGTTTTTACAAATCCGTTATAGCGAGAATCCAGATAAGGTGAATCAAATTTTATGGAATCCAGGTCTTTCCTTGTTTTAACACTTACTTCTAGTTCTTCATAGAAATAACCACCTCTGGCAGTCCGGATTATACGTCCCCATGAATCCCTTTCGATCCTGTTTTTGCCGTCATCGGATATAAGTTCGCGTCGGGTCGGGAAGGGAGTTTCATCAGCTACGGCTATGGCAAAATCAATGCTGAAATGTTCGTACATGTTTGTGTTTTCAGGCAGATTTAGCTCGCGTTTGCATTTGCCTGCAAATTCGCTCCAGAATGAATCGAACTTGGGGATACGATCCGGTACCCGGAAATTCAGGGTAACCATAACCCTTTCTTTTGAGGTCATAATACAACTATCCTTTTCATCCTTCTTAACGCGCCTCTGTGTTAGAATAATTCCGAAATTATCCTATCCATATCCCTATGTGTAACCTCTCTTGGCGTATTAACCAGAGCCGCCGGTGCGTTGAACATGGCGTTTTCCACCAGGGCCCGCATGTCCACTTTATCAGCTTTATCTTTAAGATCGGTTGGAAGTCCCAGGTCTTTTAAAAATTGCCTTACGTTGTCTATAAAGCCATCTACATTTGTTTCCATACCCAGCTTTTGGGCTATACGCATATACTTATCTGCCGCTTCTATCTTTGCATACTCCAGGAATACAGGAGTTCCTATGGCTACACCAACACCGTGAGGTATATGCAGATGTGCTCCTAAAGCCTGAGCCAGGGAATGATTACCTGTAGCTCCAGACTGCACCAGCATCATCCCTGATATAGTGCTGGCCCAGGCCATGTTTGCCCTGGCCATCATGTTCGATCCTTCTCTGTAAGCTATAGGCAGATTGTTCCATATCAGCTTTATAGCTTCAAGGGAAAGAGGTTCAACAAATGGAGTAGCTTTAACCGAAATATAGGCCTCCATAGCATGTCCCAAAGCATCTGCACCTGTAGAAGCCGTAAGACCAGGAGGCATGGTGCGCATCAATTCAGGATCAACAATGGCAGTTTTGGGTATATTCACCGGGTTGGACATGGCTCCTTTGGATTTTATCTTCTGGTTGGTGATAACGGCTACCGGTGTTACCTCGCTCCCTGTGCCTGATGTGGTGGGGATTGCAATAGTAGGCAAGGATGTATCATATTTCTTAACATCCGGATTGCATACAGCGTAGTCCCAGGCATCACCGCCGTTGACTGCCACAACACCTATGGCCTTGGCTGCATCAATGGCACTTCCGCCGCCTACACCAATCATTACCTGACAGCCGTCCTCATTGGCCAGTTCTGCACCTTTGTTTATTATCTCAACCCCGGGATCCGGCTTTATTTTAGTATATTTAGTTACAGCGATTCCGCCTTCTTCCAGAAGGGCTTCGATCCTCTCCACCGTTTTTTCCAGTCCTGTCAAATCTTCATAGGTGACAATCATGGCCCTTTCGCCGTGATCAAATACCACGTCGGCGATCTCTGAGACTCTGTCAATACCAAATAGTATTTTTGTTGGCATAAAAACGTTAAAGTTTGATAATGAATCCATATTTGTTCCTCCCAAATATTAAATTACAATTTAAGTAAACGATCTTCTGATTCTCTTTCTGGTTATCTACTAATCCCTATCAAATAAATACATTACAATAGAATGAGCAGGAATAGAGAAATTACCATTTGAATAATCAATCTCAGTTTCTGTTATCTTCACATTTTCCTGATTATCCCAGGTGTTCCTGTCCATATAGCTTTTACCTGTTATAGTCTTTACCTTTATTTTATCTGATGATTTAAAACCATCAAGTATAATTTTAAATTCCATATTATCTTTTGGATGTCGGTTTGAAACAATTACATTTAATTCTTTGCCGTCGTCACTCAGCAGAGACACTGCATCCAGATAAGGTGTTTCTATACTCTCAGGTGTATACCTGTCGGTGGATTTAAACATGGGACAGCTTATATTGGTTCGGACAGGTATGGTTGCCGATTGGGTGGAATACAGCTTTCTGGCATAATAAACAGGGTTAGCGTATACAATTTCCCGTTCTTTTCGCAAACCGCCGCCGTGATTTACCAGAGCGCTGTGAGTAACCATTTCAACCAGCCCATTAAGACGTATACATGTATTGACTATGCCCGACCAGAACAGGGCTTCACTTAGAGTGCTGTTGTTTGGGAGCATGGGTTTGTTGGTGAATATCTGAAGCTCTGTGATAGCGAACATAGGTTTATCCACTGTCTGACCCATTTGCTCTGCCAGTTCCTTCAGATGTTCTTTATAAAAGAACGTATAAGCCATAAGGGATTCAAAAACCTCATCCGGGTCGGCATCGTCAGGAGTTCCGCCGCCAATAAGAGTATGAATGGAAAGACTTCTTAGTATACCCGGTTTTTCCCGGACTATGGGTGCATTCCATTTCTTGTCCTGTCCGTTGGCTATGATAAGAATATCTGGATCAACGGCTTTCATAGCTTTATAAAACTTTTCGTATCTATGCGCGTATTCTTCCGGTGAACAATGTCCAATCTGCCAGCCTCCGTACAGTTCGTTCCCGATCTCCCAGTATTTCACGTTATAAGGTTCTGGATGCCCATTTTTCGCCCTTAACGCACCATATTCCTTATCTGTGCTGCCGTTGCAGTATTCCAGCCATTGAGCGGCTTCTTCAGGAGAGCCGTCTCCGGCATTTAAACATATCATGGGTTCAGTCTCAGCAGCTTTACAGAAGGCCATAAATTCATCTGTTCCCACATGGTTATACTCGATCATGTTCCAGGCCCAGTTCAGGGTAGTCTTTCTTTGGTCTATGGGGCCAATGCCATCCTTCCAACGATAGCCTGAAACGAAGTTTCCACCAGGATAGCGAAGCAGTGGCAGTTTTGAATCCTTTATCATATTTATCACATCAGGATCAAAACCATCTATATGATCCACAGGGAATAGGGCCATCTGATCCAGATAAAGGGTGTTTGGTTTTGTAAGACCCATAACAAACAGTACGGGAGTTCCGCTTTCTAGCTTTTCGGATAGTTCAAAACCTGCTGTGTAACGCTTCCAGTCTTTACCATCTATGTCCACAGTTGTTTCAGCCAGTATGCGATCCTCATCGGTTATACCGCGTATAGAGATGTGAATTTTACAGGCTTTTTCAACCTTCGCATAAAAGGAAAATTCATACCTGCTTTGTCTGTGGGTAGGCAGAAAAAGGGGTTGAGCTACACCTGCCTGCTGTGATTGAAGGGATTCCAGGACTATCTTCTGGCAATATTCAGAGTTAAAGGCTTCTTCATTCATTTGGTAATCTATATCGCCGCGGCCATAGGGAATCCACCAAGGGGCGGTATTCTTTTCATAGTTTTCCGCTATATCAGGTAGACCAAAACGGCCAGTATAATGTCGTATACGTTTTTTTCTATCCTCAGAGTCTCTTCCCCAGTATTTCCAGCCTTCAAAACCCGGGTTCTGTAATATTTGTGCCCACATACCTCCATATATATTACGTCCCAGATGCTCAGTAAATTTGCCGTATAGATTCCTTGTTATTGGTTTTCCCGATTTTTCATCAGCATATACCTGAATCTGAAAATCTTCCTGCTTATTTTCATAGCTAATTATGTTTTTATCCTGCTGTGAATATATACCTGAGATTATTAACATTACTGATGGAATAATATATATAGGCATTTAATCCTCCTGCTAATCTTAGATTGACTTTGCCATAAACCAGGTCGCTTGATACCTTGCATTATAAGATTTTACAAAAAACATGTCAATGAATAAGTGAATTAATCTGGTTCTTCCGGGTTCAGTGTGGTAAAGATAAGAAACTTCTTTATGCTGTCATTTCTGCTTTCGCAGGAATGACAAGCTGAGAAAATTTTCAATTATAAATACACCAAGCCCGGAAGAACTATTAATCTTTTTTATCTAAAGTAATAATGAATTTATGCCGATACCAGAACATGGGGGATAAATCCTTTGCACTATTATGAATATTATGAAAACAATTTCCTTATCTTCAGAAGTGTTAAATGAGGTTTAAAAATGGAAGACAGAACAATTAAAATTCTGATGATAGAAGATAATACAGACCATTCTGAACTTATAGAAATAATGTTGAATAAAGATATGATCGAGGATTTTGAGTTGGAATGTTTTGAGACTCTTCAGGAAGGACTTGAAAGACTCAGAAAAGGCAATGTAGATATAATATTACTGGATCTCTCTCTCCCTGATAGCTGGGGGAGTGAGACTTTTGCGGCTGTTTACGCTGAAAACCCGGATGTTCCCATAGTAATTTTGTCCTGTCTTGATGACGAAGAACTCACTCTGGATGTAGTTCACAAAGGTGCGCAAGATTATCTTATCAAAGATAAAGCCGACGGCAGTCATCTTGTACGCTCTATAAATTACGCTATGGAAAGGCACAGGGTGCTGGAGGAACTAAAACAAAAGACAGAAGCCCTGCGCATTAGTGAAGAACGAAACCGGTCAATACTTGACGCTATTCCTGATGAAATTATACGTGTTAGTGGAAACGGTGAAATTCTGGATTATAAGGAAGCCAGTAATGAAACCGCTGGATTGAAAAATAAATTTATTGGCAGAAAAATAGAGGAATTAATGCCCAGAGAAATCGTAGAAAAAATAATGAATTCTGGTCAAAAATCGCAACAAACCGGAGAAGCTCAGAACTTTGACTATAGCTTTTCGCTGAATAATGATACTAAAAACTATGAAGCCCGGGTGGTTGCAAGTGCTGGTAATGAATTTATTGTTTTTATCCGGGATAATACTGAAAATTCTATAGAAGTGTGAGGTTGGATATAAATGACCAAAAACAGAATACTTCTCGTGGATGACGAACCTGATATTGTTGAAACTGCGGCTTTTATGCTCCAGTCTTATTCTTTCCAGGTAATTACAGCAGGTAACGGCATAGAATGTATTGAAAAAGCAAAAAAAGAACAACCTGATCTTATCTTACTTGATATTATGATGCCTGAGATGAATGGATACGAAGTATGCGCTAAACTGCGGGAAGATGACAGCACTAAGCATATACCCATAATTATGCTTAGCGCAAAAGGTGAAAGTGAAGCCATACTTAAATCTCATAAGATTGGTGCTGATGATTATGTTGTAAAACCATTTAGTATGCCAACATTATTAAGCAAGTTGGAGAAAGTTCTGGAGGAGTAAAAACTAAAAGCAAGGGGTAGTATTAAGTGTTTTTCAGAAAGCCTCTGGTTCTTCGTTTTAATTGGGGAATAACCTATATTTGTATGTAATTGCTAAAAATGAATAATTATACCAAAAATCAGTATAAAACTTTGTCATTCATGCTTTTTCAGGAATGATAAAAAGTTACATTCATTTTTTAGCAAAAGAAGTAACCAGAATATTTTCGGGGATATTTTAAGTTTTTACTGATATTTCTAAAATTAACTAAAACCAGATGTTGCAGTGCTTAAAGAGACACTAGCAAATGAAAATGCTATCAGGCTGTCATTCCTGCGAAACTCTTATTCCTTTTTGCTCAAGCTTTTTCAAAAAGCTTGAAGCAGG
>WJIO01000245.1 GCA_014730235.1 Candidatus Poribacteria bacterium | reverse complement strand
TGGCTTTTCCGGTTTGAGTATGGTAATAATTTGAAAATTTCCTCAGCCTGTCATTCCTGCGAAAGCAGGAATGACAGCATATAGAAGTTTCTTATCTTTAACACACTAAACCAGGAAGAACCAAACTTTATCGCAATAACACAGGGACATAAATTTTATGCTTGGACTTTTAGGATTGTCAGCACAATGTAACAAAGTCATGTTACTTCCTTTTGTTTGATAAACTTATCTTAACGTCTTTAATCACTAGTATCTCTATTAAGTTACTAGAGATTGTAAAAATACAAACATCCATTAGATTTTGTTTATTCCCATAATTTCCGTCCGTCTTCAAAAATATGGATATCGATCCTGTCCAGGATTGGCTCCGATACTTTGGATATATATTTTTGTATCTGACCCGGTGTATAACGGCATTCATGATAGGCATTGCCTTTAAAGCCATATAAAATTTATTCCGTGAAAACTTTGGCTCTTCCGGTTTGAGTATGGTAATAATTTGAAAATTTTCTCAGCTTGCCATTCCTACCTTCACAGATTATAACACCATGCAATGTAAAAAAGTTATGGACAATTTAATAAAATTTTGTTAAAATCGGTTATAATGATAAATTTTTATTAAAGAGGATGTTAATTTAACGTTAATTTCCATCCAAATACTTGGGGTGATCCCCAAAATCTGAGAGGTGTTATTTTGAAAAAAACTTGTTTTATTCTAATGATAAGTTTTGGCTTATTGGCAATTCCTTATTTTGCTGCCGCTTTGAATACCGATGGTCTTGTCCTGTATATGGACTTTGAAGACATTCAGGGTACTACAGTAATGGATTTATCAGGTACGGGTAATCATGGTACACTTATGGGTAACGCAAAAGTGGTTGATGGTTACAACGGTAGCGGTCTGGAACTTATAGAAATAGGCGATTTTGTCGAAGTCGCTGACAGTGACAGCTTGGACGTTGAAACCGGTTTAACCCTGGCTATCTGGGCAAATGTAATGGATCTGCCCGACGATTCATGCGCCCTGTTTATGAAGCCAACCGCTTATATGCTTCATACAACTACCGGTGACGATGGTGTAAAAGTTGACCCGTTGATTTTTGTTGATGGTGATTACGGTGGATGGCCTACACCAGTTATGGTGACCGCACCTATGGGCGAATGGCATCATTTTGCCGCGACTTATGATGATGGAGTCTATGCCATATATGTTGACGGTGAATATGTTGATGGATATGATCGTGTAGTTTCAGGTAATATTGATGTAGACGATAACCCCCTGGCCATCGGAAGAGATAACCGTGACTGCTGTAGTGAGAGAACAAGTCCAAGTCTTATTGACGATGCTATGGTATGGTCTAGAGCTTTGACTGAAGCGGAAGTTAAAGAGATTGTTGCTGGTTCATTTACCGCTGTTGATGCTGCTGATAAACTCAGTACATGCTGGGGCAATATAAAGGTCAAATAACATAAGAATCATTGATAATATTGTATTACGGGCACGCGGCAGCGTGCCCATTTTTCTTAAAATACATGAAAAGAGGTAATATTAATGAAAAATCTGACAGCTTTTATATTTATAATTTTAGGTCTAATAGTAGTTCCTAATATGCTTTATGGCGCTGTTGACACAACCGGTCTCGTTCTCTATATGCCTTTTGATGAAGGCAGTGGCAACGATGTTACTGATGTCTCAGGAAACGGAAATGATGGAGAACTAGAAGGTGGCGCCGAATGGGTTGATGGTTATTATGGTAAAGGATTAAGACTTTCGGAAATACCAGATTTTGTATCAGTAGAAGACAGTCCTTCCCTGGATATCGAGGAAGCTATTACACTGGGTATCTGGGCAAATATTGAAGGTCTGCCCGATGGTTCATGTGCTTTGTTTATGAAAGCCACTGCTTACATGCTCCATACAACCGGCGGCGGTGACGGTGTTAAAATGGATCCCTTGATATTCATTGGGGGCAATTACGGAACATGGCCCACGCCTGTTGTCGTTTCTGCTCCAATGGGTGAATGGCATCACTATGCCGCAACCTTTGACGGCGCTAAGTATGATCTCTTTATTGATGGTGAACTCATAGACAGCTATGATAGAGTTTCAGCAGGCCCAATAGACCTGGATGACAACCCCCTTACCATCGGAAGAGACAGCAGGGACTGCTGCTCTGAAAGAAACAGCCCATGCACTATTGACGAAGCCATGGTATGGTCAAGGGCTTTGTCGGAAGAGGAAATGGCCCAGGTTATCAATGGCAATTTTATGGCAGTTGAACCCGGTGGAAAACTTACCACATCATGGGCTAATATTAAATCTGAATAAATCTCATTTTTTCATTAAAACAACCCCGATTTTTTAAAAAATCGGGGTTGTTTTAATGGTTCTTCCGGTTTTAGTGTGGTAATAATTTGAAAATTCTCTCAGCCTGTCATTCCTGCTTTCGCAGGAATGACAGGCAAAGTAAGTTTTCTTGTAATTCTGGGATTTTTCTTCATTACCACACTAAAACTGGAAGAACCATTTTAATTAGCTATTCCATCCACCGTATGCCTTTGCGGCATCCACAAAAGCTGCTATATTTTCTATAGGAACTTCCGGGGCCAGGACGTGAGTGGGTGCGATTACCAGACCGCCGCCTTTACCCACTGTTTCAATCCTCTCTTTGACTTCTTTCCTTACATCATCGGTAGTACCAAAGGGCATGGTTCCCTGTATCCCCATTGTACCCCAGAAGGCCAATTGATCACCATACATATTCTTGAGCTTTGCAGGATTCATACACTCAGGCTGAACGGGATTCAGCACATTTAATCCGATCTCTATCAATTTTAGTATAATAGGTTCAATATAGCCATCACTATGGTAATGGATTATAATGTCCGGTTTTACTTCCCTGGCGGCTCTTATTACTTTAGCAAGCCTTGATCCCAGCCATTTATACCAAACTGACGGTGACATCATAAGCCGGTCTTCCATCCCCACATCATCGCCCAAACCCAGAATATCTGCGCCAGCTTCCGCATATCTCCTGGCCATAAAGCAACGCAAATCTGTAATCCTATTCAGGAGACATTCGGCCATTTCCGGGTTGTCGTAAAAGTCCATCATCAATTCATTATAACCCCGTATCTGCCATGATACCTCAAATATTGTACACGCCATCCCCGCAAAAGCTGCATAACCATCATCGTGTATACTTTTCACTGAGTTTTCCAGATGTTCATGACGGTATGGAGCGGTAATATCATGAAGGGGGTAATCCTCGATTTCCTTGACCGTCGCGGCATAGGTTAAAGGCGCAATGAAATGATCGTAAGCGGGATTTGAACCCCGGACAAAAGCCGTTCCCCACTCGTTGATGGATGCGTTTTCCGGCAGATTTCTATGAAATGCCCTATGGTCTATCGTTTCCTTGCTGGCTGTAAAACCAACGCCTCGCCAGTCTGTATCCACATTGAAATATTCCATAGGATTATGTGAACCGGTTTTCTCCACAAATAACCTGTATGCTTCCCGGTTAAATCCGGCTATGTCAATGGGAACTCTATCCGCCGGTTTTCTGTTAAGCACAGTCAAAATTCTTTCCCTGTGAGTCATCAATTATTTCTCCTTAGAATCCATTAGCTTCAGAAATTCCTCTTCATCCAGGATCGTAATACCCAATTTCTGAGCTTTATCGTATTTTGATCCCGGTGATTCACCGACTACAACATAATCGGTATTTTTACTCACGCTGGAACTTACCTTGCCTCCCGCATCTTTTATATACTGGGATGCTTCATCTCTTGTCATGCTTTCAAGACTTCCAGTAAGGACAAAGTTTTTTCCGTTTAAAGGTTGGCTGGATTCATGGTAGGATTTTTCCTCCTGCATTTTGATCCCTGCATTTCGGAATTTATCCAGCATTCTCTTTGTCCTCTCCTGCTGGAAAAATTGTTCCACGCTTTCGGCTATCCTGGGGCCTATCTCGTCAATTTCCTGAAGTTCCTCTGTTGTTGCTTTGGTCAATTCGTCTATGGACGAATACCTTTCAGCTAATATATCCGCCGCCCTTGTTCCCACATGCCGGATTCCCAAGGCAAAAATAAACCGGGACAGGCTGTTGTCCTTGCTTTTTTCCAACTCATCCATCAGGTTCTGAGCGGATTTATCGCCCATCCGTTCCAGTTGCGCCAATTGTTCCTTCTGGAGATAATACAAATCAGCCGAATTGTGAACCATGTCTTTTTTCACCAGTTGATCAATAAGGGAAGGGCCAAGTCCCTCAATATCCATAGCATTTCTGGATGCGAAATGATGCAGGTTTTCTTTAATCTGGGCGGGACATTCAGGATTTGTGCATCTGGAAACAGCTTCATTTTCAGGTTTGAAAACATCCGAACCGCATACCGGGCAAGTTTCTGGCATTGTAAATTCTTTTTCCTCACCTGTGCGTTTTTCTTCCAGAACCATCACCACCGCTGGTATAACGTCCCCGGCCCTTTCGACGATAACCGTATCACCGATCCTGATATCCTTGCGCTTGATCTCGTCTTCGTTATGCAAAGTAGCTCTGGCTATTACTATACCTGAAAGGGAGACAGGGGTTAAAACTGCCACTGGCGTTAGCGATCCGGTTCTTCCCACCTGTATTATTATATCTTCAATTTTAGTCGTGGCCCTTCTTGCCGGGAATTTGTATGATATAGCCCATCTTGGGCTTTTGTTTGTGGAACCTAATTCTGTTTGCTGGGCCAGGGAATTTACTTTTATTACAACACCATCAATTTCATAATCAATATCTTCCCGGCGTTCCGTCCACTCCTCGCAGTATTTCAATACTTCTTCAATAGAACCAAATTTCTTTGTATGGGGATTAATTTTTAAACCGGAATCCTTGAGAAATTGGAGAGATTCATAGTGTGTGGAAAAATTCGCACCTTCCGCATAAGTCAATGCATAAACAAATATTTCCAGGGGGCGTGATGCAGTGATTCTGGGATCCAGGAGTCTTACAGAACCAGCGGCAGCATTTCGTGGATTGGCAAAGAGATTTTCATCGTTTTCTTCTCGCTCCTGATTCAGTTTCTGAAAAGCTTTCCGACGCATATATACCTCCCCCCGGACTTCCATAACCGGCAACTGGTTTTCGATAACAAGAGGGATAGTTCTTATAGTTCTAAGATTGCTGGTAACATCCTCACCAGTAGCACCATCACCCCTGGTTGCCCCTCGGGTGAACCTGCCCTCTTCATACACCAGAGCAATTCCCAGGCCATCAAGCTTTAATTCCGCCACGTATTCTATTTCCTGTTCAGGGATAAGTTTCCGCACCCGTTTGTCAAATTCCAGCAGTTCTTCTGGTGAGTAAGTATTGTCCAGGCTCAGCATGGCTGATCTGTGCTGAACTGTTTCAAACTGCTCTGCCGGCTCCCCGCCGACCCTTTGAGTGGGTGAATTCGGTGTTATTAAATCAGGATGCCGGTCTTCAAGTTCCTCCAGTTCTTTCATCAACTGGTCAAACTCATAATCCGAAATCTCAGGATTATCTTCTATATAATATTTTCTACTGTGGTAGTTTATCTGCTTACGTAACTCATCTATTCTTTTTCTGACGTTATCTTTCATAAGGTAATTTCTCCCTCTTTCGTAATAATATTACTAATTTAGTATACCTCAGTGCATTTTGAGTGTCAACGAAGATTAGAGGTGTTTTAACTCTTTACGTGGGATTATGAAAGAGGTATACTTGGTATAAAATTATAATGGATATAATCAAAATATAGAAAGGAAATAAAAATGGAAGCTAACGAGCTTCGGGAAAAGCTTCTGGAATGCCTGGGCGATTCCTGGCCCGAGCCTTGTGATCTTCAGCCGGAGATATGCAAAATAATACCAAAAGATGGTTATCGCATGGAATACATTACCTACCAGGTGGAACCCGGCGATAGGGTCCCGGCTTATGTGCTTATACCCGATGGAATTGACGCTGTTAATACTGCCCCGGCAGTAGCTATATGGCATCAGCATAACGGACAGTGGGGTCTGGGCAAAAGCGAACCCGCGGGATTGGCAGGAAATCCCATGCACCATACAGGTGTAGCTCTTGCTAAAGAGGGTTATGTGGTTCTATGTCCTGATGCCCTGTGTTTTGAGGAAAGACAAAACGAACATCTGGCCGGGGGAAATTTTGAGCGGTTTGAATTCCTGCGGTATGTGGTATCCGGAAAGTGCATGGCCTGGAAGAATATACTGGACATGCGAAGAGCTATTGACTATATATGCTCAAGGCAGGAAGTTAAAGCTGACAAAATCGGTTGTTATGGTCATTCTATGGGTTCAACCCATACATGGTTGGTGGGCACCTGGGAGCCAAGATTGATATGCCTTGTGGGTAACTGCTGTCTGCCCACATATTCCGCTATCCATAGAACTCACCTGCTGCACTGCTTACCCAATTTCATACCCGGATGGTATCAATACGGTGACACCCCGGACATTGCCGGTCTAATAGCGCCAAGGGCTTTGCATCTGAATTTCGGCCAAAACGACGAAGGCAGCCCGATTCCTGAGGTCAGGGAAGGTGTTAAAATCATAGAAAAGGCATATAAGAAAGCAGGTGCATCGGATAAATTTAGTTATTATATTGAGGAAGGTTCAGGACACGTTTTATCTGAAAAAATGTGGAAGCTTACAAGAAATTGGTTTGCGAAACACCTTAAATCATAAGGAGGAAATTCATGGCAGTTAAATTCTCGGATATAGTTCCAGAAGACTCAAAGCTGGAAAGACTTGTTACTGGTTTTGAATTCACCGAAGGCCCTGTATGGGATACGGTGCAAAAATGTCTTTTTTTTAGCGATATACCCGGCAACAAGATATATCGCTGGGAAAATGGAAAAGGGTTGAATTTATTCAGAGAACCCAGCGGCAAATCCAACGGTCTTACCTTTGATAAACAAAGACGGCTTGTAGCCTGTGAACATGCCAACAGAAGGGTTTCCAGAACAGAAGAAGATGGAACTGTTATTACCATAGCAGACAGCTTTAACGGTAAAAAACTCAACAGCCCCAATGATGTAGTGGTTAAATCTGACGGAAGCATATATTTCACCGATCCACCTTACGGCCTGACGGCTGACTTCGGTGTTTTGGGTGAACAAGAACTGCCTTTCCAGGGTGTATACAGACTTTCAGCCGATGGAGAAAATTTACAGCTATTGGTTGATGATTTTGAAAAACCCAACGGCCTGGCCTTTTCACCAGATGAATCCCTTTTGTATATAGACGATACCGATGGAATTAATATTCGGGTGTTTGATGTAAACGATGATGGTACAATATCAAACAGTCGGGCCTTTACTGAAATAAGCGGTGATGAAGAAGGTAACGTTGACGGGATGAAAGTTGATTCTCAGGGTAATGTCTATGTAACCGGACCCGGCGGTATTTGGATATTTGATCCCGATGGAAACAAACTGGGCAGGATTGACATACCCGAAGTATCGGCAAACATGGCCTGGGGTGATGATGACTGGAAAACCCTGTATATAACAGCATCTACTTCTTTATATAAAATTCAACTTGGTATTAAGGGCATACCAGTTCCTTAGAAAGGATTTTTACATAATGGATAAACTGAGATTTGGCATAATTGGCCTGGGACGGGGTATGCACGGGGTAAAAACTATAGCCACAAATGAAGATGCAATCCTTACAGCCGTATGCGACCTCAAAGAAGACAAAGCCAAAACTGTAGCTGAGGAAAACGGCTGTGACTGGACAGTGGAGTATAGTGATCTCCTGACCCGAAAAGATATAGATGTGATAGGCATATATACCCCCAGCGGTGATCACTGCAATATGGCTATTGAAGCTTTGAAAGCCGGTAAACATGCTTACGTTACAAAGCCTATGGATGTCTACACAGAACCATGCACAAAGGCAATAAAAACGGCAGACGAAGCAGGACTGGTTCTTGCGGTAGATTTTGGCAGAAGATATAACAATCAGTTCCGCAAAATGGCCCGGGATATAAGAAACGGTAGTATCGGAAAAATATTGGCGGCTGACCTGCGGGTTAAGTGGTACCGCACTCAGGATTATTATGAAGGCGGATACCCTCCGGGATGGCGTAAAAGCACCAAAACAGAAGGCGGCTCAGCATCCAACCAGGGCATTCATGGCATTGACTTATTCATGTGGTTGATCGGCAAAATAATTGATGTATACGGTCTAAAGCGCACCCTGAATCATGATATGGATACTGAAGATACTACTGCCGCTATACTTAATTTAGAAGACGGCGGCATTGGAACTATTGTCACCACAACCTGTGCTACCCCTCCCAGCGGCGATACCATAGAGATTAACGGCACGAAAGGCTCTATTTTATGGAACAAAGAAGCCCAGCCCTATGAAAGTAAAGAAGAATACGGAGGCGAGTCCACAGGTGAAATTGGAAACAATATCATCGAGGATATGCTTTTAGCCGTCAACAAGGGAATCCCGCCTAATGTGGATGGTGTGGAAGGGCGCAAGAGCGTTGAGCTTATTGAGGCCATATATAATTCTTCCAAAACCGGTGAAGTTATAACTCTTAAATACCAATAGTTTTGTTGTAATTTTTGGTTCTTACAGGTTTAGTGTGGTAATAATTAAAAACTTCTATGGCTGTCATTCCTGCATTTGCAGGAATGACAAGCAAAGTAAGTTTTTATAATTTAATTTGTGTTCTCTTTTTCTACCAAACTTAATCCTGAAAATACTGATTTGTTAATCATTTAGTATCGGTAAGATTTTTACCCAACAAGGGCACGTAAAACGTGCCCTTGAAGAACCAGGAGATAATTAAATTGAGTTTGCTGGGAAATATCCTGTGGATTCTTATTGGCGGTGGTGTATTTATATTCCTTGAATACATAATAAGCGGTTTTCTTCTTTGCTGCACTATAATCGGCATACCTTTTGGTATTCAATGTATAAAGCTTTCTGTCCTCGGTCTAATACCCTTTGGGAAGAAAGTGGTAAACACAGAAAGCTCTACCAGTTGCCTGGCGGTTATAATGAATATATTATGGATACTACTGGGCGGTATATGGATCGGTATAACCCATCTTATCTTTGCAATACTTTGTGCTATTACCATTATCGGCATACCTTTTGCCAAACAGCATTTCAAGCTGGCATCTCTGGCTTTCACACCTTTTGGTAAAGAAATTATAGGCTAAATCTTGAGGGAGATATTATTATGATTACAATAGCTATCACTGGAGTTATAATTTATTCATTTGGTGCGTCCCCGGCTTCCGGACCTCTTAAGGTGCATCCAGCAAACCCAAGATATTTCACAGACGGTTCAGGAAAGGCCGTATACCTGACAGGTTCTCATACATGGAATAACCTGAAGGATATGGGAAGAACCGATCCGCCTTCGGAGTTTGATTTTCAAGCTTATCTGGATTTCATGGAGAAATACAACCATAACTTTATAAGGTTATGGACATGGGAATTATCAAAATATTCATATAAAGATATTACCCATGCTCAACCTTTCCCCTGGATGCGCACAGGACCGGGAAATACCATGGATGGAAAACCTAAATTCCATCTGGATAAGCTGGATAATGATTACTTCCAGCGTCTGAGAGATCGGGTTACTGCTGCCGGAAAAAGAGGTATATATGTGTCAATAATGCTTTTTGAAGGACATGGTTTACACGCTTCTGAAAAACCCTGGTGCTGGGATGGACATCCGTTTAACGTAAATAATAACGTAAATGATATAGATGGTGACCCGGATAAAGATGGCCGCGGATTAGAAACTCAGACTTTGCAAATACCTGAGATAACAAAAATTCAGGAAACTTACGTCAGTAAGGTTATTGATACTGTAAACGATCTGGATAATGTGCTATATGAAATAGTGAACGAAAGTGGAAATTACTCCACCGAATGGCAGTATCATATTATAGATTTCATACATAAATACGAAAAAGATAAACCAAAACAGCATCCAGTGGGAATGACTTTCCAGTTTTGTAGGACAGCAGAATTCAAAGGGAAAAATGAGGATTTATTTGCCAGTCCTGCCGAATGGATTTCACCAAACCCCGATGGCGGTTATCGGGACAATCCACCGGCGGCTGACGGAAGCAAAGTTATTCTTAATGATACAGATCATTTATGGGGGATAGGTGGAAATCAAGCCTGGGTTTGGAAGAGCTTTTGCAGAGGTATGAACCCATTATTTATGGACCCTTACCACAGGAAAACCAATGACGAAGGTACATCCAGTTGGACAGATCACCTTTCCGGTTCACCTGAGTTAGATCCAGTCTGGGAACCTATACGAAAAAGTCTGGGTTATACCAGTAAGTATGCAGAACGTATGGATTTAACCAATACTAAGCCAATGGATGATCTGGCATCATCTGGATATTGTCTGGCTAATCCAGGTGTAGAATATCTGGTATTTATTCCTGAAAATGGAAAAGTTGAGGTAAACCTTATGGATGCAAAAGGCGATCTAATTATAGAATGGTTTAATCCCACTACAGGGGAAATATTACAAAGACAGAAAATATCGGGTGGTCAGAAAATTTCTCTGGATGTTCTTTTTGATGATGCTGTGCTTTACATAACTGGTGAAAAATAGCAATGAAGATTAGATACAAAATATCCGTTCTGGTTATATGTTTTGCTGTGGCTATTATTATACTGCTTAACCTTTCGTATATCAGGATAATAAGCTGGGCTACAGATGAATTCGTTAAGCGCGTTCTAAGCCATCAGGTAACAAATATACTAATAGATTTTCCTTCAGAGGACGAAATTGATTGGGATGAGATTCAGCGGCAGTTGGATCAGGCCTTGAGCCAATCAGATGATCTGCTTTATGCTACTGTTTATACTGACGAAGAGATTAAAACGATCAGCATGAATATCAGCCAAATGGAAAGCATTACCGGTCATCAACTGGGAAGTCCTCAGGAAATTATGAGGGAACTAAATGAAGGTAGTCTAAGTATAGAAAACGCCCGGGAAGTTGAAATCCTGGCCCAATCAGAATCAGCAGAAATGCGGGTAGTAATAGGTTATATTTTACCTGTACCGGGATGGGTCAATATGGCTATTGTATTAATAGCCGTTGCTTTGATACTTATTTTCAGCCTTATTGCTGTTGTAGGCTCTTTTGTAATGGCAAACAGTATTACAAAACCCATACGAAAGTTAGCGGCAGCTATGCAAAATGTGTCCAAAGGTGATCTGGATATTGCTGTTCGTATCCGAAGTCAGGATGAAGTTGGACAACTGGCTAAAGTTTTCAACCAGATGATATACCAGCTTAAAGAAAAAAATGATGAGTTAGAACAGTTAAACCAAACGTTGGAAGAGCGAGTCCAGAGCGGTATTGAAGAAATACAACGGCGTGAAGAGGCGGAAAAACAGCGTCTTGTTAAAGAGATACAAAGGGCCCGGGAAGTGCAAATGGGACTTTTTCCCAAATCACCTCCTAATATTCCGGGATTGGACATCTGGGGTATTTGCCGTCCCGCCAGTGAAACCGGTGGGGATTTCTTTGATTATCTATCCCTTTCGGATAGCAAGCTCTGTCTGGTATTAGGTGATGTATCAGGAAAAGGCATGAAAGGTGCTATGAATGCAGTTATGGCCTATGGAATGCTTCACACTCAGACCCGTCTTAGAAGTTCTGCACCTGAGATTATCCACGACCTGAATGAATCCCTTTCGGCCCGGTTGGAAGAAAGCACCTTCACGGCCCTTTCTTTAGGTATAGTTGACTCTGATATCCTGCAAATACAATTGTGTAACGCGGGTAATCCATATCCAGTAATGCTGCGAAACGGTAAGGCCGAATTGCTGAAGCTAAGCGGTATGCCACTTGGTATTATACCGGATATTGATTACGACGAAGCGCAAATCAGATTGCAGTCCGGGGATGTAATATTTTTCTACAGCGATGGTATTTCAGAAGCTACCAATGAAAATGAAGATATGTATGGCATGGAATCCTTAAAAAACCTGGTTCAGAGCTTTAAGCAGGATATGACTGCCCAGGAGATGGTAGAAAGGGTTTTACAGGATATTAAAGAATTTGTAGCTGATAATGATCAGAGCGATGATATAACCTTGATTGCGTTGAAAGTTAATCGCAGAATTTAATTGTTAAACTATTTTTTCAAAGACCGCATATTGACGGTGTATTCTCCATCCATTAGGAATATAAAAGGGTGTATTAGCCCAGCCGGCGAATACGCTGTCAACCCCGGCTTGCTTTAACTTTAATACAGATTCCAGCAGCAGGCATGAACCTATACCATGGCCCCGCATATCTTCCAATACTCCAATAGGGCCAAATCCACCCATACCTTTTGAAGGATGGTAAGAAGCCCAACCAACTATCTTGTCATCCTTCAAAGCCGCAACTTTATTTCCTTTTCCTCTGAAATTTTCTTCCCAACCTGGAGGAAACCAGGATAAGCTGTTGAATTTCCTGACAAAATCCCGCATTTTATCCAGCATATCAGGATCATATTCCACAACCTTGACACCGAATTCAGCCATGCGCTTTCGGGCATTTTTTTGGTAACTTGATTCCTGAAAATCTTCCAGGTCCAGTATCAGATCATCAATAACTTCATCTTCTTTAAAACCTTTATTCCGGAAGAATGATATTGCCTCTTCATATCTGAGATCAACTCCCGGAAAGAAATATCTGCCAGTGTATGTTATAACCCGGATCAGGCTTTTTCCTTTGGATTTCATATAATCAGTCCCTTTTTCCAGTAATGATGTTCCTATACCCTGTTTCCGGTAATCTTTTATTACAAATATCCCTCTTATATAACCCTGTCTTTTTTCATGCTCCCGACCTCGACCATCAGCACCTGATACACCATCTCTGGCTATTGAGCTTATAAAACCAATAATATTATCTTTATAGACAGCAACCAGGGCAGCCCCTGTCTCATGGTTGGGATCATCCAGTATTACATGCTGGAATCTTTCATCAGTTATCCGGTCATAAGGCATAGAAATATTCCAAGCTTTGACGACTTCACTTAAATCTGAAATTTGCATTGGTCTTATCTCAAAGTACATGAAAATCCCTTCTTGTGGAATAACTTTATATTTTTGATTATAAAATGTATTCGTAGCCACCACAATAAATATGCGCTTCTTCCGGGTTCAGTGTGGTAATAATTGAAAATTTTCTCAGCTTGTCATTCCTGCTTTCGCAGGAATGACAGCATAAAAGGTTTCTTATCTTTACCAAACTGAACCCGGAAGAGCCAAATATGTTTTCGTACGCCAAACCTGTTTAATCAAATAATTTACATCCGGGTTTCATATACTTGACTATCGCATCAGGATTAATTTCCAGACCCAGTCCTGGTTCATCCAGCAGAGATATATAACCGTTTTCTATAATGGGCTTACGGGTAATTACCAATTCGTCCCAGTGTTCCCTTTCCAGCCAGTGCCATTCCAGAACCAGGAAATTGGGTATACTGGCGCAGACGTGACATGAGGCCATTGTTCCCAGGGGGCCACAAACATTATGAGGCGCAAAAGGTATGTAATAAACTTCGGCCATGTTGGCTATCTTCCTGCCTTCAGATAACCCACAGCATTTGGGAATATCCGGCATTATTATATCTACAGCCTGCTTTTCTATAAGATCGCGAAAACCATATCTAAGGAAAAGGTTTTCACCGGTACAGATGGGTGTGCTGGTGCTGTTCTTAACTTCTCTCATTGCGTCTATATTCTCCGGTGGAACAGGCTCTTCCACCCACATGAGGTTGTAGGGTTCCATAGCCTGAGTAATCCTGATAGCCGCTGGAGTATCATATCTTCCATGCATATCTATAGCAATATCAATATCAGAACCTACAGCTTCTCGCACAGCCGCCACCTTGTCCACCATGCACTGTACCTCTCCGGGAGTGACAGACCAATTCCATGGATCCAGCTTGTGAGGACATTGAGAGTCATCAATATCAAACTTAATGGCGTTAAATCCCATCTGAACAACGCTTTTGGCTTTTTCTGCGCAGGATTCCGGATCGTTTCTGCTGCTACCACAATCGGAATACAGTCGGATCTTATCCCGGAATTTGCCGCCCAGAAGTTGATATACAGGTACATCCAGAGCTTTTCCGACCAGGTCCCATAACGCAATTTCTATGCCTGTTAAAGCAGATATGACATTACCGGCCAGAGCTCCATCGAACAGATAAGCCCGACGTACCTTTTCAAATAACCTATCAACGTTCATGGGATTTTCACCAATAAGCAAGTGCTTCATCTCGCCGATTATCGCTGAAGATGCGCTGCGACCATGTATACACTCGCCTGTGCCGGTGATCCCTGAGTCGGTATAGACTCTGACATATGTGGAATAACCATGTCCCATAACCTCTATGGTCTGTATATCCGTAATTTTCATAAATTCCCCTACTTACAAGTTTTTCAACTCATATATGGCTTTTTCATTGTTGCTGTCAATTTCCAGGGCTTTATTATAGGCCTTTCGGGCTTCTTCGCTTTTGCCTGCGTTTTTATACATACCCCCGGCATCTATCCAGGCTCCAGGGTTATCGCCAAGAAGTTCGGCAAGATATTCGTAGGTTTTAGCTGCATTCTCCGCGTCACCTTTCTGTATATAACAGTATGCCAGGGCTGTCCAGGCTTCCGGGCTTTCAGGATTGATTTCCAGGAAAGCCAAGAGGTGCTTTTCGGCTTCGTCCAGCCTGTTAAGCTCTGTATAGCAAAGTCCCATCAGTAAGAGATTTTTCCTGTATGTAGGCATCAATTCCGCTACATACTGAAACTCAAGTAACGCCTCTCTGTAGTCGCTGGAATTATATAATCTTAAACCGCGCAGGTAATTCCGGGCGAAGAGGGTTTCATAGGAAAAATCCGACGGCGGCTCTTGGAACCAAAGGTTTTCATTAACCAGGTATCCGTAACGATGGACAATTACATCCCCAACTTCAATCCAACCCAGATCTGGATTAATGAGTCTGTAAGAAGCTTTAATATTTTCATCTGGATTTATCTCTGGAATATCCAGATCCGCCACAGGTTTTACAACCAAAGCGATTGTCTCGCCTGTAACAGGCTTTGTAACTCTATTGTCATATTTTATAACTGAGAATATAGCGGGTGTTTCTAATTCTGTATCCAGTATCTGGTTAAACTGACACAACAGTTTTCCTGATTCAATATTCACGTCAATAACCTGTCCGGCTTCGTATACACCACCCTTCGGCACTTTCTCCAAACCCCGCACAGCCTCAGCCATGTCCCCAACTTTTAATATATCAAATTCCGGGCCTTCTATAAAAGCTGTTACAGTCTTATCACCGATCCTTATAACGGGGGTTTTTACAATTTCATCTTCCACCTCTCCCAGCATATCACCGGTCATGGGATGTCTTACTTCTTCTATTCTGTATAATAGAACTTTGCGCCCGGGTTTTATCTCTTCTTCATTTTCAGGGCTAATTAATACTTTACCCTCTTTCAGATATATAACTTTTCCCTGCCATGAAACTCCACAACCCCAAAAAGGGTATATAAAAGCTAAAAGTATAAAAATTATTGCATTTCGGGTTTTAGTCGGATAGAATTCCACCATAATTTAGATTCCTCTATCTCTATTTGTTTTTTCCAATCCTGATAACCGTACTTTTCCAGCTTCAAATTATATTTTCCCACCATAATCCCATAAATAAAGACCGGGGTTTTTCCTATCATCTCTCCATCCAGATAAACATTGGCTTCCGAAGGTTGAGAGGAAATGGAGACAGAGCCTTTGATGGGTATCAACCTTCCTGTTATTTCCATATCCTGACTATCCTTCAATACGGCAGTTTTTGATATATCCCTGTAATTTTCTTTGGTAAACATGACTTCATGGGTTCCTGATGGTATTCTACCTGTCTCCAATGGCGCAATTCCTTTATATTCCTGATCTATAAACACCTGAGCCTCTGCTGGTATAGATGATATTATCAACTTTCCACCAAGCAAAACCTCTACAACACTTTCCTGATTGCTATTAATCTCAACCTTACTTACATAACTGGCAAATCCCGGGTAACTTACCCGAAGGTTTCGTTTACCCGGACTTATGGATTCCAGATACAAGGGAGTATTACCTACATTCATTCCATCAAGATAAACAGCAGCTTCGGTTGGCTCTGATGTAACCCTAAGACTGCCGGGTGGTGGGGCTTTTTGCAGTTCTATCTTTATTTCTTTTGACTCATCTTTGATAATTTCGTCAAAACCCGTTATGCTGATGTCGTCCTCTGAAACCTTTATCTCTAATTCTTTTTCAAGATAACCTTCTTTTAACATTTTAATTTTCATGCTTCCATCCAGAGGAATTTCAACGGATAGTGGAGTAGTTCCCAGAGGGTCATCCGCATCAGAAAAAACGAAAGCCTCGGGGGGATCGGATAATATCTTTAGCTTTGCCGTTCCCGGCTTAAGATCTATTTCAAGGCGATTTTCTTTTCCCTGCTTCAGGAATATGTCAGTGTTTTCCGGAAGATAAAAACTCTTTTTGACTGTAATATTGTAATTACCTACCAGCAAGCTGTCCAGTTTCAGGGGTGTAACTCCAATCCGCTTTAGCTTTGAACCTTCCTCGCTTATAAAAACTTCAGCCCCGCCTGGATTTGATATCACTGCAAGGGAAGCTACGAATTGTTCTCTGATACTGTTAAAAGATGATATTATCTTGTTTGAATGTTTTTCCGGATACAATTTTAAAGATGGCTGGAGCTTAATAGCGTTGCCAAACTCCATTTCTGCCTTCGCAGGCATACCTTTTCCCATGTAAGCAAATCCCAGATGCAGATAGGCCTTAACTATATCATCTTTGTCTTTTAATCCTGTTTCGATGGCTTTCCTTAGTTTTGATACAGCCGTATCAAAATCCGCTTCCTCTTTGTATGCTTTTATGCCTTCTTCAAGGTATACATGGGAATCCTTTGCAATGCAATTAAAGCAGGTCAGCATAAAGACAAAAATATAAATTAATGCTATCCTCAGCATAATAAACTCCCGATTTTAAGACTCCGGGCCTTTTAGAATTATATCCCCTTCATTCACGCCAATGTCTTCAGCTATAACATGACACTTTGCCTTTAACAGAAAGAATATAGGGGCATTTTCTGTGGACAGAGCTTCGTAATTTCCCTGTCCTTTACTTATGATCATATCTGCGTTGTAATATATCTCCTTAAACTCATCGGTGCAGTCGTCCAGAAGTGTGCCGGGGGAACTTGTTCCCGAAGTTATAATATCTGTAACCTTATCAATTCCGGCCTGAACAGCATCCTCATATATCACATCGTTTATTATAGGGGTTCCCCTGACAACAAACACCACAGGTTTTCCCAGTTCCTCTATCAATACCCTATCCAAAACCGATTCACCGGCGTTATCACCAAGATAAAGCACCCATTCAGCCTTATTCAAATAACCTTTAAATTTCTCATAATCACATATAGCCAGTTGACCTTTTACAGCTTTATCCAGTTCATGTTCTACATCGAAGACTTTGCCAATACCCATATCAATTACATTGCCAGCTATAGCCAACTTCACCGCTGTAAAAAGTCTGTCTTCGGATTCGGCCACAATCTTTTTGAGATAAGGATACATTTTTAAAGCATTCTCTGTGCTTTTTTGCTTAATTTCTTTATATGGATCAAAATTTCCTGTTATATCCCGGATCTTCTCATACATCAACTTGAGTATTTCCGGTGGTGAACTACCCAGAGGAAGTTCCTTCATGGAATCTCCAACCTCGTCCAGCAAATGCTTAACCGTCTGCTGGTCGTCTGTGGCGATCATACCGGTGCGAAAAACCTGGGCAAAACAACAAGGAAAACAGTCAAGACGTGATTTCATTCTACCATGCTCCAGAAATAAAGGTAAAATTCGATTTTATAATTACTGCCAAAAATATAAACTTCATAGATTATACCATATATTAAGGTAAATTTAAATGCTTCAAAAGCATCATGATGATTTTCAGTTGACTATGTACTCAGACTAATTTATACTATGTGATGCCAATAAAGCTTTATCAAAATAACATTCTCCATTTTCCCAAGAAGGGGAACTTTTAACGCAACTGAAAATCCAATATCAGCATTGAGACTTTTTTAAAACAGGGAACACAATATGTCAAAACCAGTGGAAGTTTCAATTGTCTTACCAATTTATAATGAAGAAAAAAATATAAAAGAATTGCATTCAAGAATAACAAAAGTCATGCAGGAGCTGGGAAGGGAATATGAGATAATTGCCGTTGACGATGGTAGTTCTGATTCCAGTTTTGATGTGCTTAGAGAGCTTCATCAAAAAGATTCCAGGCTTATTGCAATAAAATTTCGCCGCAACTTCGGACAGACCGCTGCCATGAGTGCAGGATTCAACCATGCCAAAGGTAATATTATAATAAGCATGGACAGCGATCTGCAAAACGATCCTGTGGATATACCGCGCCTGATAGATAAGCTGGAAGAGGGATATGATCTTGTCAGCGGCTGGCGGGCCGATAGAAAGGATAAATTCCTTTCCCGTCGTCTTCCTTCTATATTAGCCAATAAGTTGATTGTACGTATGACCGGTGTGGATATTCATGATTTTGGATGCAGCCTTAAGGCATATAGAAAAGAAGTAACTGACAACATACATCTTTATGGTGAAATGCACAGATTTATACCAGCCCTGGCCAAATGGGTGGGTGCAGAAATAGCTGAAATTAAAGTAGAACACCATGCCAGAAAATATGGCAAATCCAAATATGGCATATCCAGAACCACAAGGGTAATACTTGATCTGATAACTATTAAATTCCTACTTACCTTCTCCACCCGTCCAATCCAGATATTCGGAAAGATGGGTATAATTTCGGGTGGCATCGGTTTTATTATATGCCTTTATCTGTCTATAGGAAAGATATTTTTTCCCTCAGAAGCCACATCCCTGACAAAACGAATGCCCATGCTGCTTTTGGGTATACTCCTTATACTTGTAGGAGTTCAGTTTATCAGCATGGGTCTTCTGGGTGAAGTTATGGTGCGTACATATCACGAATCCCAGCGTAAACCTATATACTTTATTCGGGAAAAGCTGGATAATAACGATGAAGAATAAATTAATAAGGAGCGTGAATAGTGAAAGAACTTATCAAAAAACTAACAGAAGCTTACGGCCCTTCCGGTTCAGAGGAACAGGTCATGGATATAGTCAAAGCGGAGTTAAAAGACTCGGTTGACAGCTTTGAAATTGACAAAATGGGTTCTCTGATAGCTACCAAAAAGGGAAATGGTGCAAAGGCCATGCTGGCAGCTCATGCAGATGAAATTGGCCTGATAATAACCCATATAGACAAAGAGGGATTTTTAAGATTTTCATCGGTAGGTGGAGTTTCCACAAACCGGCTGGATGGTATGCGTGTGGTATTTGCACATGGGTTGGTAGGAACTATAGGCCTGGAGAAGTCCGGTAACAGCATGGACAAGATGTATATTGACATCGGTGTCACCAAAAAAGAGGAAGCCCAGGAAAAAGTAAACATAGGTGATTTTGCCGTATTTCGCCAGGACTGTGTTGATATGGGCAATCGGATGATAGCAAAGGCCATGGACGACAGGATCGGGTGTGTGGTTCTGGTAGAAACGGCCAAAAGGTTAAAGAATTCCCCCAACGAGGTTTACTTTGCATTTACTGTTCAGGAAGAAGTGGGATGTCGAGGCGCAGGAACTTCAGCTTATGCCCTGGAACCAGACATCGGTATAGCTGTTGACGTTACCCGTACAGGTGATACCCCCGAAGCCCGGACAATGGAAGTTTCCTTAGGCAAAGGTCCGGCCATTAAGGTAAGGGACAGCAGCGTTATAGCTCATCCCAAACTCCGATCATACCTTGTAGAAACGGCAAAGGAACTGGATATGCCATATCAACTGGAAGTCCTAGAATCTGGCGGAACTGACGCAGGCCCAATACAAAGGTCTCGCGGTGGTGTACCGGCTGGTGTAATATCCATTCCCACAAGATATGTACACAGCCCGTCTGAAATGATAGACATAGGCGATGTAGAAGGATGCGTAAAACTACTGGTTGCAGCTTTGCAAAAAGACCTGCATGAAGCTGGATTTTAAGCAGCT
This sequence comes from Candidatus Poribacteria bacterium, assembly GCA_014730235.1. Taxonomy (GTDB): domain Bacteria; phylum Poribacteria; class DTPJ01; order DTPJ01; family WJIO01; genus WJIO01. Next base: position 15,693 of record WJIO01000245.1, on the reverse strand, counting down.
TAATAAAATCTGGCTTTCAGGATTAAGGGTAATATCTATTAATTTTGGGGAACAGGAAAAATGAATATTCACATTACACCTAACATAAAAGAGTTCGATAATCTTAATGGTCATCACAAAGGCAATTTAAACGATCTGGCAAATGATATATCCGTATTTATCGAGAAAGTAACAAAAGACCAAAACGAAATTTGCCAGACCTACAGCAAAGAGGAAATGGATGCTTTCTATGAAGAGTATCAGAAACCGGAGAAGATGCTGGATTTCCTTAAACGGGGTTATCTTGTCTATGCAGAAAATAAAAATAGAATAATAGCTCTGCGTATGATTATAAAAGATAGAAACAAATATATACCCAGGCTTTTCTTCATATCACCAGAATACAGGAACAGTGTATATATATCAATACTTTTATGTAAGCGTATCGCAGCTAAACTCAGAGAATTGGGAGTTAATAGTTATGAGTTTCCTGCGTTAAAATTTCCTGAAACCTTAAAACTTTACAGATCACTACCCGGAATCGAGGAAATTGGCCTATCTGAAGATGGACTGACAATGCTGTTCAAAAAAGAGATTAACTGGTCAAAACAAAAGAAATATTTATTTAAGCCCTTCATGTCATTACAGAAATCTTATTAACATAACTAAAGGAGCTAAAATATGTCTCTGCTCTCCCTTTTAATTATTCCCACCATACTGTCATCTGCAGTCGAGGAGGATTTTTTCCCCATTCTTATCTGGGACAATATACCCGAAAATCATGATCAGGTTCAGGAAATCGCCGACTGTGGTATTACAGTAGTCTATTCACCCACCCATAGACTCGATCTGGCCCATGAATACGGCCTTAAAGCTATTGTCAACGATAACAGATCATCAAGCTACTATTTTAGGGACATCAATGCGGAAAAAGCTCTGGAAAATGTAAAAACTCTTACAGAAGAAGTAGGATCTCATCCTGCATTACTGGGCTATTACCTCAGAGATGAACCCCATGCGGATTTATTTCCGGGCCTTGCACTAGTTTCCAAAGCCTTTCTTTCAAATGACCCTGATAAGATACCCCTTATCAATTTATTTCCCAATTACGCATCATCCCGGCAACTGGGAACAGAGACATATAAAGAACACGTGGATAAATACATTCAGACAGTTGATCCAGCAGTTATATGTTATGACCATTACGCTCTGATGGAATACGAACCTCTCCGGGAGGGATATTTCGCCAATCTGGAAACAATCAGGAACGCCGCCCTTAAATACAAAAAGCCCTTTTGGAACGTGGTACTGGCAAACGCCCATTTTACATATCGCGAGCCAACAGCGGCTGATATGAGATTTCAGGTTTTCACAACTCTGGCCTATGGTGGTAAAGGCATAGGATACTTCACTTATGTTGCGCGGGATAGAGGCAACTATCGTATGTCACCTATTGACCAGTTTGGAAATCGCACTGCAACCTGGTATTACATGCAAAATGTAAATCTGATGGTTCACAAACTTGCACCAACGCTTTTAAAACTCACCTCAACCGGAGTATATCATACCGGCGATATACCCGAAGGTTGCGAAAATCTGCCCGGGGATACACTGATCAAATCTATTAGTGGAAATACTGATTTTTTAATTGGCGAATTTAAACATTCCGATGGTTCAGATTATGTAATGATTGTCAATAAGAGCTTTCAGAATTCAACGCCATTTCGCCTGGAATTCAATAAATCCGATGTCCGTTTGCAGCGTGTTTCACCTTATACCGGTGAGATACATAACCTTTCCGCAGAAAATGACTGGCTTGCACCAGGACAGGGTGTATTGTTGAAACTGGCGGAGTGATTTAAAATAATAAGTTCTTCAGGGTTAAGTGTGGTAAAAATGAAAAATTTTTACATGCTTGTCATTCCTGCAAAAGCAGGAATGACAAGCAAAGTACATTTTTCCTGTATAATTTGTGATTTTTCTTCATTACCACATTAAATCCGGAAGAACCAAATAATTCATGTTTCAGGAGTTAAGCCATGAAGGAATCAGAATTATCAGCAACTCAAAAAGCGGTCATTGAAAAGATAAGAGTATTAATGCGGGAATACGTTATTACCAGAAGACCATCCTTTTTATACACTCAGGAAGAGCTTCTCAGGAATATAGAAAAAGACCTTAAAAGCCTGGACGAAGAATACATAAAAGAATATAAAATACCAAAAGACGTTGTAAACAATATAGCCAGAGAAATTTATGATGCGCTAATGAAAAAAAGTCAACATGACAGGGCTATAACTCTGGCTGAACACTATAAAATCTAGCTTTTGAGATAAATATAATTTTCTTGCTTTTTAGTTTGATATATGTAATAATTTCTAAGGTTGTTTCCTGGTTTTCTTTTAAATAAGCCAATAATCAAGTAACTGGATGAATATGGAGGGGCAGTAAATATGAAACGTTCGTTAAAAATCTATATCCCATTATTTGTTTGCCTTATGGCTTTGCTAATCGTAATTGGCTGTGCCAAGAAAGAGACAACACTAACTCTTGTATGGGCAGAATGGGATCCTGCAAACTTTTTGGTGGAACTGGCAAAAGATTTTACTGAAGAAACGGGTATTAAAGTCGTTGTTGACCCTATACCATGGGGACAGTTTGAAACTAAGGTTTTTACTGCATTTGCTGCAAAATCTGATACCTATGATATAGTCATAGGCGACAGCCAATGGTTAGGTCGAGGGGCCGAAGGCGGTCACTATGTGGAGCTTACCGAATGGATGAAGACCACTGGTCTGGATAAATCCATGAGTCCTAAAGCCCTGAAATATCTCGGGGAATATCCAAAGGAAAGCGGCAAATATTACGCGGTACCCGCCGAAACCGATTGTAACGGCTTTGCCTACAGAAGAGACCTCTTTGAAGACCCAAAAGAAATGGAAGACTTCAAAGAAAAATATGGCTACGATCTGGCAGTTCCTGAGACTTATACCCAGATGAAAAACATAGCTGAATTTTTCCATCGTCCTGACGCCGAACCACCTTTGTATGGAATCGCCATGTGGCTTGGTAAAGATTATGATGCTATAACTATGGGATTCCAGCAGGTAATGTGGTCCTTCGGTGGTTCTTATGGTGATCCCAAAACCTATAAGGTAGACGGAATTCTAAACAGTGATGAAGGTGTCAAGGCTCTGGAATTCTATGTCGATCTGGCCAAATTTACTCCTCCCGGTTCTGAGAACTACTATTGGAATGAGTGTCTGACAGCTTTTCAGCAGGGAAAAGTCTCCATGGCTATGGACTTTTTCGCCTTCTTCCCGGGTTTACTTGCAGAAGATAAAAGCCCTTATGCTGATAGCACCGGCTTTTTTGCCGCCCCCGGTCAGGTGGGTGAAGATGGTGAATTCCGACGCTATATAAGTATGGGCGGACAGGGGATGTCTATATCATCATATTCCAAAAATAAAGAAGCTGCTAAACAGTTTATAAACTGGTTCTGCAAGCCAAAAAATCAGTTGAAGTGGGCTAAACTGGGCGGGTTGGCTGCATCTTCCCAGGTGCTGGAATCAGAGGAATTCCTCAAGATGAATCCCTTTAATCCGGCTTTTGTGGAAAGTCTGAAATATGTCAGAGACTTCTGGGCTGTTCCCGAATATGCCGAACTGCTTCAGCGATGCCAGACAAACTGGAACGCCGCCGTAACTGGCCAAATGACAGCCAAAGAAGCCATGGATAAACTGGCAAAGGAACATGAGGAGATATTCCGAAACGCAGGTTACTACGATAAGTAAAATTAGTATATAAAAATTTATTTTAATGGGTTGGAAAAATTCCCACCCATTAAAATATAGAAGAAAAAATATAATCAGCAATTATCAGGAGTTAAGATTTGAGAGGTGAGGTAAGTTTTAGATCAAAATCTCTAAGCGACTATCAATTAAAAATGATGTTCATCATGCCAACGATTATCCTGCTTATTGTGATGAACATCTTTCCACTGCTCTGGTCTTTGGTATTAAGTTTTTCCGACTATTCAGCAATAAATTCCCAGGCGCCGGATTTTATTGGTACCAAAAACTATATTCGTATTTTCTCCCAGAAAGCAACCTGGTCATATTTTGTAACTACGGCATATTTTGTGGTTCTGGCTGTAGCCGCTCAATTTATAATTGGATTCGGTCTGGCTTTACTTTTAAACCGGGAATTTCAGGGTAAAGGTTTAATCACTACTCTTATGCTGATCCCAATGATGCTTTCTCCGGTGGTTGTAGGGCTTTTCTGGCGTTTTATATTGGATTCTTCCTGGGGATTATTCAACTATCTTTTGTCTTTAGGGCCTGCCGTTCTGCATAAGATCACAGCCGCCTTGCATTTTCCATCGGGTATAGTAAGCTGGTTTAAAGATGCTGCCAGCAACGCCAGGGGCATAATCTGGCTAACAAGACCTAAAGCCGCTTTGTTTTCCTTAGTTATCATTGACACTTGGATGTGGTCGCCATTTATGATGCTCCTGTCTCTGGCTGGATTATCAGCTATACCCAAATATCTCTATGAAGCGGCGGAAATTGACAGAGCTTCCACCTGGTTTAAATTCAGACACATAACCTTCCCACTGGTTGCGCCCTTACTGCTAATAGCACTTTTATTCAGAACTATGGACGCGTTTAAGCTGTTTGACTTGGTATATATAGCCACGGCAGGAGGCCCTGGATCAGCCACAGAAACTGTATCCATGAACCTCTACAGAAGGGCTTTTCAAGATTATAACACAGGCGAATCCTGCGCTCTGGCCTACATTTTACTTATATTCATCATCGCCCTTAGCAATATATACATAAAATATCTTAATAAAGCGAAAGGTAACGCATAGTGAGTAAGAAATTCGGAAAGGGAAAAGGACATACAGTAGCTATAATAGTAATACTGATCGCCCTGATATTTTACTTGATACCCATATACTGGATCATCGCCACATCACTGAAAAAATGGCCGGATATTTTCGTAATGCCGCCAAAGTTTTTCTTTAAGCCAACACTGGATAATTACATAGGCCTTATGACAATTCGAACAACCACCACCGAAGGCCCAAAGATAGTTGGAGCATCACCCTACCCACGTCAGTTGCTTAACAGTACAATAATAGGATTTGTCAGTACGGCTTTGGCTGTAGGATTAGGAACAATAAGCGCGTATGCCTTTTCCAGGTTTGAGGTTAAGGGTAAGAATGACATGATGTTCTTTATCCTCAGCACTCGTATGCTGCCGCCCGTTGTGGTTATTATACCGTTATTTTTGATGTATAGGGCATTACATTTGATCGATACCCACTTTGGGCTAATACTTTTATACACCACTTTCAACGTATCCTTTGCTACATGGCTTATGAAAGGTTTTATAGACGAAATACCAAAGGAATATGAAGAAGCTGCCCTTGTGGATGGTTATTCCCGATTTCAGGCTTTTATCAAAGTAGTCCTACCTCAGGCAGTTACTGGCATAGCCGCAACCGCAGTGTTTTGCCTGATTACAGCATGGAATGAATTTGCCTTTGCATTGATAATGACCACAAGAAATGCCCGAACCGCTCCACCTTCACTAGCCAGCAGAATGGGTACTTCTGGCGTTGAATGGGGCCAAATAGCCGCCGGAACTTTTATATTCCTTCTCCCGGTGGCAGTATTTACGTTTATTATGAGGAAACACCTGCTTAGAGGTGTTACTTTTGGTGCTATAAAGAAATAGAATTGTGAGACATTTGGTTTTTTGGTTGGGTTGAGTCTGCGAAACCCAACCTATACTCAAGTTATACTAACATGGAAAATAAATCCGTCCAATCCGTTTCATTCGTGTGCTATTAATTTAAAAATCAGGAGGAAAGACCAAATATGGCAGATGTTAGGGTTCAAAACCTGACAAAGCGTTTTGACGATGTAGTTGCAGTAAAAAACCTTAGTCTGGAATGTAAAGACCGGGAATTTATGGTATTCCTGGGGCCATCCGGCTGTGGTAAAACCACCACCCTCAGATCAATTGCCGGATTAGAGCATCCTGATGAAGGTGATATATATATTGATAACAATCAGGTCAATGACCTTCCTCCGGCTGATAGGGATGTGGCCTTTGTTTTTCAGTTCTACGCCCTTTATCCTCACATGACCGTTTATGACAACATGGCCTTCCCGCTAAAAGCCGTGAAAATGCCAAAACCTGAGATAGAACAAAGGATAAAAGAGGTTTCCGCCGTTTTACGAATTGAACGTCTGCTTAACCGCACACCATCAAAGCTAAGCGGCGGTGAAATGCAAAGGGTCGCCTTGGGAAGGGCTATGGTTCGTCGTCCTAAAGTATTTCTAATGGATGAGCCTTTGACTAATCTGGATGCAAAACTACGTTCTGAAATGCGGGCCGAACTTAAACGCCTTCAGAAAGACATCGGTGCTACTACCATATACGTCACTCACGATCAGCTAGAGGCCATGTCAATGGGCGATAAGATTGCGGTTATGAATCAGGGTGTGGCTCAACAGATCGGAACTCCCGGTGAAGTGTATGACCATCCTGCCAGCCTGTTTGTGGCCAGCTTTGTTGGCAGTCCGGCCATGAACCTTCTGGATTGTGAATACAGACAGGAGGATGGAAAATCTGTTTTAATTGTAGGCGAAAACGATTTTATCCTTACAATCTCCGATGAACTGGGCAAAAAAATTCAGGATGATGCTACAGATTCTAATCTAATACTGGGTATAAGGGCTGAGGATGTATTTGTCCGGGATGAAGCCGCTGAAGATACAGTACAAGCCGAAGTTTATGTGGTAGAACCTCTAGGTTCAGAAAATATCATAGACCTGAGAATCGGCGAAAATATGCTAAAAGTAAAGACTTTACCCACCGTTCAACCGGATATAGGTCAGACCATAGACATGTGGCTGGATAAAAACAGAATGCATCTGTTTGATAAAACCACTGAAAAGGCAATTTCTTAAAAAGTTATTTTATAAGCATAAAGAAATTCACCATGCCTTATATATAAACGTCCACCGCAGACCACCGGATATGCCCAGGCAGTCCCCTTACTATCTTCAGGTAATTGAAACTTACTTACAATATTAAATCCGTCTGGACTCGCTGGCATAAGGGCCACATTTCCGGGTTGACCCAGCAGGTAAAGCATACCATCGGCATAAGTCAGAGTTCCGGAAGCCTTCGCTGGTAGCCCATCCACAGAATACATGGTTTCTCCGGTTTCTGCATCCAAACACGCCCAATGCCTCCATTTATGGTTTCCATCAGCATGTCCGTAAAGGTAACTATCTACCAGAACAACCCCACCATGCTCGTTATCCAGTTCGCCTGTTTGCCATATCAATTCAACAAAACAGGTATCGTCTTTAACGTTAAGCTTGAGTTTTTTTGTTCCATTTCCAAAGGTCTGAAAAAGAAATATATGACCATCATGGTAAATAGGAGTGCTGATATTGGAGTCATATTTAACAGGATGAATGTGTCTCCACAGCAGTTCTCCAGTTTCTGCATTAACACCCACAGCAGAACCGGACATCACAGTAACAATCTGCCTTAATCCCTCATAATCAACTATTATAGGGGAAGCATAGGCGGGTTTATCCCCTATGCCTCTACAGGTCCATATTGTCTCTCCGGTATGCCTGTTTAGAGCAACGATGCTGATCTCCTCACCTCCGGGACAACAGACAACCTTATCATCATAAACCATCAAAGACTCGCTGAGACCCCATTCCGGAAGCCGGCCATTGAATTTCTCTATAATATTGAATGACCATATTTCCTCACCGGTTTTCGCGTCCAGGCATATAATATAACCGTTTCCATTTAGATGATATAATTTGCCATCATATATGGTAGGAGTTCCCCGAGAACCGGGATAAGATTTGGTAAAAGCCGGGCCGCTCTCAAACTGCCAGAGCATTTTGCCGGACATGTCCATTGCGGTAATATTTGTAAAATCCTGGATATTACCTGCGGTGTAGATCATGCCTTCAACAATAGAAACAGTAGAAAACCCATAACCAATACCAGTGGTCTTCCATATCAATTCAGGGCCTTTGGGTGGCCATTTTTTCAATAAATCAGTATCCTCTGAAAGGTTATCTCTATTAGGCCCCCGGAAGTTGGGCCAGTAACATTCATCTGACAAGGTGTAAGATGAAAATAAACAAAAAATCATCAGTGAAATTATAATATTTTTTAGCATTTTTTTACTCAGCATAAACAGCCAGTTTATTGGCCTTATCCACAGCAAGAATTTTAGCATAAGGATCATCCTTTAGCCATTGATCAAGAACGGCTTGAGGATCATCAACAGGTTGAATATTCACACTTTTCAATATATCGTCATCAAGGGCAGAATAGCCCAAAATCTTTACCTTCTGAAGCATACGCTTGAACCTGTAGGCCTTATATGTATGGAACTTCACGTCTGGCTGATCCAGCATTTCTGAAAGGGTGTCAACATCAGTCATCATGGCCTTGTGGAAATCCTCCACAACCTGCTGGTTTTCTCCTGTATGTATACCTAATGCACACTCGCTAAGTAGAAGCACCTGACCACCCGGTTGGACGGATTCCAGAGTTAATTCCGGGGCCCGCTGAGCCGAGTAAAGATAACTATCTTCAGGGATTCCACCGGGACTTACCACCAGGTATTTCACCGGATTTACACTGAAAGCATATATTTCATCAGCAGTCTTTATACCATTACGGGTAACGGCTTCCAGGTCACCAAACTGAGACCAAAGTATATCTCCGTCATTTATCATGGCCAGGGCGTATACAAGCCTGTCCTGAGCGATAAGGTTCATGGCCTCTATCATATCCGAAACCAGGGGATTCTCATTGCGCTTAGAATCATAATGCCAGGGATGTCGACCGTAATTAGAACGCTCATCCTTGATTAATCCGCAGTGATTTACCCGCACTGTATCAAAGGCACAGATTCCCGGCAGAAAATGTTTATTGGCCGCGCTGTATCCGGCAAAGTAATGGGGTTTCATGTCCGCGCCGGCGATAAACACGTCACAATCCAGAGCCTTTTTGTTGGCCCAAACCTCCGTTCCGCTGGAAGTTGTGCCAACACAATCAAATTGGTCTTTCTCCCTGGATGCGTTTATGGCCACATTGTAGTTTAAACCTATATCTTCGGCAATTCCCTCAATCATGGCTTTTATTCTGAGATTTCTTTCATCTGCCGGATTATGAGTTCCTGTAACCACAATATATTGAACCATATCTGCATCGTTCAGCTTTTGGGATAAAGCCGAAACTATGGCCTCGTGGGGTTCTGAACGTGTATAATCTTCAATGGTAACGCATATTTTCTTGTTTTTAACAATGATTTCTATGGGTTCGCAGGATACTGGTAATTCAAGAACCTTTGGCAGTGCTTTCCGGGGATCATATCTTCGCTTTGTCGGTCTTGGTTTAATAAACCCGGAAAGGTTTGATTTTGGTATTTTCAGGTCAATTTTGCCGCTGCCGTAACTTAGTTTTAATTTATCCATTTTTATGTCCTTCCTTTCAAGGCAAGGAGCAATCTCTTTGGTATTCCTTTTATATAATATCCGTGTTCGGGTTTTGGAATTCGGGACATCAGGTCGTGTATAGCAGTTTCTATATCTTTACCCTCATATATAACTTTATATGTCTGCTCGGTAATAGGCATTTCCACATTTATAGTCCTGCTGAGTTCGTAGGCGGCTCTGGCTGTTTCCACACCTTCGGAGACCATTCCCTGTAGCTTTTCTGTTTTTATCTGTTCCATAGTCATGCCCATAGCAAGACATTCTCCCACCATTCTGTTACGTCCAAAACGGCTATAAGCCGTCACCAGAAGGTCACCCCAGCCGGACAGACCGTAAAAGGTGTTTTTCCGGGAACCAAGGTAAAGACCCATCCGGGCCATTTCCTCTATACCTCTGGTCAGCAAAGACGCTTTGGCATTATCCCCTACGCTGCTTTGTCGATCTTCTAAATCTATTTTTTGAAGGCCGTCACAAATACCAGCACCGATAGCAACTACATTTTTTAACGCCCCACCATATTCTACACCTCTGACATCCCTGGAAGTGTAGACTCTGAAAGTGCTGGTACTGAAAATCTGCTGAACGTATTCAGCCACTTTATTGGAAGAAGAAGCAGAAACCACAGCCGTAGCCTTCCCCATACATACTTCCTCAGCATGGCTAGGGCCCGAAAGTACTGCTATATGCTTTCTTGATATGCCCAATTCCTCCCTTAATACCTGACTCATACGCTTAAATGAGCCCATTTCAATACCTTTGGATGCGCTACAAACGATGGCTTTATCCATTAAATGGGATTTCATATCTTTTACAACAGCTCTCATGTATTGTGAAGGCACAACAACAATTGTCAGATCAGCGTTATTGACCACATCCGACATGACACTACTTACGGTAACTGAATCGGGAATATAAGCTCGGGAAAGATATTCGGGATTTATATGGGTATTCTGGATTTCCCTGACCAGTTCCTCACGTCTTACCCAGAGATGAGTATTTAATCCCTTATTACCAAGAAGAACAGCCAGAGCAGTTCCCCAGCTTCCACCACCTATAACAGCAATTTTCTGATTATTGTTCCTGATTCGTCCAGTCAAATACCACCCCTAGATATTTATCTTTGTTATTTAATAGTCCAAAAAAGGCTTCTTCAGCCTGTTGAGGTTCTACAATATGGGTAATTATATCACCGACATTTATTTTTTCCTGAGCCAGCATCCTGAAGAAGATATCGGCATTGCGGATCATGGAATGTTTCGCATATCCGTTGTCATACATGGGGTATCGCCATTCATGAGCACCTTTTAGCTGTATACTCCCCTGATCTTTCCACAGGTGAACGGAATTAAGCAAAGGTGTCACATCCGTCTGGTATTCTCCCCGCGGTGATCCCAGCAGAATTATCTGTCCCTGTTTCGCTACGACAGCGCAGGCCGTCTCTATAATAGGGGGATTGCCTGTGGCTTCAATAACATATTCTGCACCATGACCATCTGTTAAATCCATTACAGCGGAACGTATATCCTGAGTTCTGGGATTAATTATATTCATTATACCGCATTTCTTCGCCAGATCAAGCCTTGACTGGATAACATCTACTCCTATGACATCAACACCTGAAGCATTAAGCAGTTGGGCACAAAGATTCCCCACAACACCCATGCCTGTAATCACTACCTTATCCCCTAATTCCGGCTGACCTACCCGTATGGCTGTCATGGCCACAAGGCCAAGTCCTACCAGTGACGCATAACATAGATCAATATTATCAGATATCCTCGCGCAAAACTTGGTTGCCTTTGCATGGCTTACATGGGGGGAATGGGTAAAAATCATATCTCCTACATCAAATTTTTTAACTCCTGCTCCTGTTTCGATTACCTCACCTACAGCCCTGTTTCCCGGTATGAAAGGATATTTTACTTTTTGAAGACCTGTAAGTTTAGCCAGTTCTGTTCCGGCTGAAACCAAAGAGTAATGGGTTTTTATGGCTATATCATTAACCCCTAGAGAGAAATCAGCTTCAGTCTCCTGGCACACGACTTTATTCTGCTTAGGAAAAACGATTTGTTTTATTGTCATTATATATTCTGGAACTCTATATTCCACTCCATATCAATCACCTATAGGCGACAGTTCTTCCCATAAGTCAACAACGCGCATATAATTCTTGAATTCCTGTTCGCTTATAAGCGGTGAAGGGCCTTCGGTAGGTCTCAGGACAAAGCGTTCTTTACCGCCGTCAAAAGCATCCCTAACAGCCTGTTCCACTTCCTTTTCCGACTCATTACATAATACACGACATTCTATGTTTCCGCCAAGGGTAATTTTTCCCTTCGAAACCTCTTTGGCTTCAGCCATGGTAATATCGCCATCTGGCGGCGGCTCAACTGGCTCTGTATAGTCTCCACCCCGTTGTATCATCCTGGGAAGTGCGTCTTTCACCCGGCCGTGACAGTGTATATGGACAACAGCATCGCTGTTATTATGTATATAGTCAATAATGCTCTTTTCCTGTTCCTGAACCAGCGCGTCATAAACATCCGTGGGAGCCATTGGAGGTGTTACCCACTCGCTGCCGCCCATCCAGACATATTCGATACCCGGTTCTGACAGCATTACCTTAACGCAGTCCAGCACCCTCTGACGGCAAATTTCCGTAAGTTCCTTTACTAATGGCATGTCAAGGTAGCATAATTCCAAAAACCACTCGTAGCTCATCATGGCAGATACACAGACAAAGGGAGAAGATATACGGGTTTCCATTATACCCCGCTGGTTGAATTCCTCTGACAGGGAATCCATCACCGGCGGCTTTAGTCCGTTGGGAATTTCCCAGGGAACAGATGCGATCTTTTTTATATCGTCATAGGTTTCCACTGGATATTTTACCTGCCATCCGGTTCTTGATTTAGGATCCCACTCTGTTATAAATGTAAGTTCACCCAATGGTGTATCGATTTTACCCAGATTTCTCCTGTTGCCGCTGGGTAATTCTTCGCGCTGGTGGCTTATGCGCTGATTTGGTGTTACTAACATGCGATTTATATGTGAAGGAATACCGATGCGAAATCCAGTCTCGTCTATAATCCTTTTAGCAATAGTTTTGCGATAGGAATCTCCCATTTTTTTCAATTCTTCATGAGATTTACATTGAAATCCCGGAAGAACAAGGGGAACCCTGTCCGCTTTTTGTCCTTTCATGGTTTTCAGGATTCTTTCTCTTGGATTCATTTTATTCCTTTCTTAAAAATTAACCTTTTATTGCCCATTTTACTATATTTGAAAATTTAGGAGGAGTTCCTTGAGTCAAAATTCCCACTCTGAAGATACGACCTCCAACCCATACCGACAGGATAGTAAACACAAGTATTCCAATAAGTCCAACCCAGGGCTGCCATGCTGGTATCCCTCCAGGTGAAGTCTGTCTTAATAACATCACAAAGGGTGTAAAAGGTGGAATCAGAGATAATCCTGTGGCAAATGAACCGTTAGGTTCTCTAAGAACCGGCATCATGGTAAACATAGGGATCATGGCCGGTAGTATAGTGGGAAAAGTCAGAGATTGAGCGTCCTTAGGCTCGCTGCAAGTGGATCCCAGGGCTGAGGCTGTGGAACCAAGCATAAAAATTGCGGTAACCATATAGCTAAAGAACCAGGGCAGCATATTATATGGTATATACTGGGCCAACCCCATTCGTCTTACTATGTAAATGCCTCCTAAAACGTATATACACGAAGACGTAAGGGCCACCGCTACGCTTCCCAGCACTTTACCCATCATAAACTCAAAGGGCCTTACCGAACCAAGCATAACCTCAGCGATTCGCTGAGTCTTTTCCTCCATTACGGAGCTAACCATAGGTGAAACGCCCATCATGATCATCAGGAACATAAGCATCATCATGCCAATGGGAACACCAATGGCCCTACCTTCGTTGGCCCTTTCACCTCCTTTGACCCGGCCTGTTCCGCTGTCTACAGTCACAAGGCCCATACCTTCCACGTTTACCCAGTGGAATAAATCCCCGACCTCTGATTCTTCAATACCAGCATCGGCTAACCTCAGCTTTCTCAACCTGTCGTTAATGGGCCAGTTTATCCAGCCGCGTATTTCATCCATAACCGGGTTTCTGGCATAATAAGAAACCCGGTTATCCGGGCCCGCTCCCGGATGAATTACATCCGGGCCAATATCAACGAAGGCGTGGAACTGCCCCTTTCTTACTTTATCCGAAAGCTCAAGTCTTTGTTCCTCTACACTTTCCCTATCAGGCTTCACAATTTCCAGCAGATAGGATGGTTTAACTTTTTTACCCGTTTCCTCTTCGTATACCTCTCTTTTGTTTCTATCCTCAGCTGCTTTAACCAGATGTTCAGCAATTTCACCGGTCCGATCTACAATGGCTATCTTTTTATCATTTGTATCAACCCTGTCCTTAAAAATTGCTAAGGCAATAAGACTGCCGCTCATAAAAATAGGGGCTAAAATAAGACCGATAATAAAACCTTTGCTTTTAACCGAGGCTATGTATTCTCTCTTGCTCAATTTGAGTATCTTGCTCATTTTTAACCTCTCTTGCTTCGGGACCAGCTATTCTCAGAAAAATATCGTATAGTGAAGGTTTGACAACTTCAAAGCTGTTTACGCGTGAGCGTTCCACTATGGCTTTAAGCACTTCCTGGGGATCGCTGTCCTGGCTTATTCGCAGTTCTTGCATTTGGCCAAAGTTATTTACCTTTTCCACCCCTTTGAGATTTCTAAGGGCAGAAATACCTTCATTGGTACGAATGCGAATGGTGTCGTTGCCATATTCCTCTTGTATGGATTCAAGAGTACCATCCAGGACTTTTCTGCCTTTGAATATCATAAATATAAAACTGCACATTTTTTCCGCCACGTTCATATCATGGGTGCTGAATATAACCGTAGTTCCTGATGATTGCAGTTCCAGTATGGCATCTTTAATAACTTCGGCATTTACAGGATCAAGACCGGCGAAGGGTTCATCCAGTATCACCAGATCCGGTTTTGCCAACACAGTAGAGGTAAACTGCACTTTCTGGCTCATGCCTTTGCTGAGGGTTTCAACCTTTTTATCCCCCCATTCACTTAACTCAAGCCTTGCCAGCCATTTATCAACTTCCTCTTTAATATTCTCACCATTTTTCAGATCACCGTAAAATCTGAGCAGTTTCCGAACTTTCATTCTTTTATACAAACCTCGTTCTTCCGGCATATACCCTATTCGGTCCGTTATAGCTGGGTTCATTTTCTCACCAAAGACAAGTATTTCACCTCTGTCCGGGTAAAAAATATTCATAATCATCCGAAGTGTCGTAGTTTTACCAGAGCCATTGGGACCGATAAAGCCATAAACGCTTCCCTGGGGAACAGCCAAAGATAGATTATCTACAGCCAAATGCTTCCCAAAGGTCTTGGTAATACCTTTTAATTCAATAGTATACATGGGTTCATGCCTCTCGTAAAGTAATTTGTGAAAAGCATATTTGCCAACTTAACTTTTTCAATCTATAATGACACATTAGTATAACATAAAGTTGACTTTAAGTGATAAGGATAAGTTTGATCTTTTTTTGATCTTTTATGGCTTATACCTCTGGGATGTAACACCACATGGGTACTTACCTTTTGTAAAAACTGAATTGCTGGAAAAAATATGGCTCTTCCGACTTGAGTGGGGTAAAGATAAGAAACTTCTTTATACTGTCATTCCTGCGGAAGCAGGAATCCAGTAGATCCGCATAAAGACTAGATTCCTGCTTTCGCAGGAATGACAAGCTGAGAGCATTTTCAATTATTACCACACTAAACCCGGAAGAATCAAAAATATCAAATGTTGACGATATTCTGGACCGGTTAGATGGTAAAATTACTACTAAAGCTATGTCTACCATGTGTAATTAGGTATACGATACAAACAGAAAACCGATAAAATTTGCTCAAGAATGATTAAAAAGAGAGGCTTTATTGTAATCGTAAAAAAATGGATACTGATATTTCTAAAATTAACTAAAACCAGATGTTGCAGTGCTTAAAGAGACACTAGCAAATGAAAATGCTATCAGGCTGTCATTCCTGCGAAACTCTTATTCCTTTTTGCTCAAGCTTTTTCAAAAAGCTTGAAGCAGG
>WJIO01000244.1 GCA_014730235.1 Candidatus Poribacteria bacterium | reverse complement strand
TCCTACGACTGTTCCTATCAATGCACTGCGATAACTCATAGGCTCATTTTCGTCCATCTTTTTATTCTGTCGAAATGCTGTAATCAGAACATCCGTCAAATAATGTTTATATCTCCATGCGGCTATAACCAGAACCCCAAGATAAGCTCCCAGCATCTGTTCGTTTGGATGCAGTTGTATAGCACCTCGGGCTAAACCTGTAGCCCTTCCCAGCACCAGAGTGCCCTTATAAAACAGGTAAAAGAACCAGCACGAAAAAGACAAATCCACAGGGATTAAAAATCCAAGACCTATGACAAAAGGATAAAAAGATATAGGAAACCATCCTACTGCATTCCAGGGTTCTGACGCAAAGAGATAACCGATATTCCTTTGTTTTATTGGTATGCTTGGTATTGATGGATAAAGAAACGCAAATCCGTTCAGCAGGTTTAAAAATACGGCTATCCCCAGGCCAATAAGCACAGTTTTTTTCCTGAAAAAACTTAAATTCCCCCCATCGCTTATCAATTCCATAGGAAGTCGGGCCACAGGGTACGAAAGCTTTTCGTTGTCCATCCACTGCTTCCTTAAGATGACGTTTATGCAATACATGACGAACACGATAACTGTAAGAAATGCAGACCATGTAAGGATAACTGGCGCCCATTTTTTCATATACTCAATATAGGTTGGAATATAGATTTTGGATTTACTCTCATAAAGACCTTCCAAAGCTGTTTTGTCGCTGACTGTAAGCCATGATGGCATATATTTATGAAAGACTTCCCACTCATTTTCAGGTGTGGCAAACCAGAAGGCATGGCTTAACTGGGGTATAAGAACCTGCATCAGGTCATGTCCGGCTATAAACGAAGATACACATAACATACAGTATATAGCCAGAAGTTCCTCCTGCCGCAAAGCCAGCTTTGAATATACCTGTTTAAATATGGCATTAACTAATACCAGCACTGATATTATGCAAACAACATTAAAAAACAGGGATATACAGGTAGGATGCCCGGAATACCTGACCAGTTCAGCCTGAATAAGCCAGTAAGAATTTATACCTATAAGAAAAAGAGCCAGGATCAAAGACCTAAAGGTTATGAAAGAACCCTGGCTCTTGGTGTTTTTATTCATAATATGAGTTATTAGTAATTTTCAAAAAATATATTCAACTTTTACTCTAATGGGTTTCATCCATACTGTTTAATAACCAAGTTCGTTTAACTCTCTCTCCTTCTTTCTCCAATCCTGTTTAACGCCAACCCATAGGTCCAGATAAACCGGAGCTTCCATCCATTTTTCGATCTCTATTCTGGAAAACTGACCGATCTTTTTTAGCATTTTTCCATTTTTGCCTATAACAATACCTTTTTGAGAAGGTCTTTCAACATATATATTGGCTCGTATGTATAACCTTCCATTTTTTCTTTCTTTTACCTCTTCTACTTGCACTGTTGTAGAGTAAGGTATTTCCTGTTGAGTATACATCAGCAATTTTTCCCTGATTATCTCAGCAATAAAAAATCGTTCTGGAAGGTCGCTGATTTGCTCTTCAGGATAAAACATACCACCAACAGGCAGAGCTTTGATAATTAAATCCAGAAGTTCCTTAACACCATCGCCTTTTAAAGCTGAAATTGGTATTATGTCCTCAAAACCGAATTTTTTATAATAAGCCTCAATCAGAGGCAGGAGCTTATCTTTGTTAATCAGGTCTACCTTATTTATAACCAGTATACAGTTCTTTTTAAGCTCTTTTATCCTATTGTATACCTCTTTCTCAAAATTTTCAGGAGTCGTAAAAGCTTCGGCCATAAGCACAAGCAGATCTGATTCCGAAGCTGCTCTAAGGGCATTACTCACCATATGCTGCTGCAATCTATATGCGGGATCGAATATTCCCGGAGTATCCAGAAATATAATCTGGTAATTATTGCCGGTGAGTATACCTGTAATCCTGTTTCGGGTAGTCTGGGCTTTGGGTGTAACTATAGAAAGTTTCTCTCCCAGTAGGGAATTTAAAAGTGTAGATTTTCCAACGTTTGGTCTACCTATCAGGGCTACATATCCTGATCGGAATTCTCTGTTTTCTGACATTTTATTTTATTACCTTTGGTCTGCAAATGATTTACGCCATTCTATAGTTTTTTCAGCGGATTCCAGTACTGTTCCAGTCCATATTTTGTCTTTATTTTCAACAAGGAATTTACATAATTTCCTGAAACTTTCAGCTGCAACCGGCGCGCCGTGATAAGAAGCACCGGGAAGCCATGTATCGGGCTTAACTTCGCTGACATCGTGAAATGTGATTATGCACCATCTGTCTTTTTTAATAGCATCCTCAGCAAAGCCAATAAGCGCGTCTCCTGACATCCATCCGGCGGCAGTCCAGGATGTCAGATAATGCAGATCTGTATAGAGGGGATGATTCGCTGCTTCACCCATACCTCTGGCAGCCGGGAAATGCTTTGCCACAATTGGCACATAGCTTTGACGTTTAAGGCCTTCACCAACGTAATTCTGGTAACATGGATAGCAGAACGTCCTTTCTGTCTGCTCCGGTATTAATTCTCTCAGGCGTCCTTCGGCTTCCAGTATATCCGACTCGATATAATCGAGGGATATAGTTTCGAGGGCCCGACCGCTCCATCCAAAGTTTCGTGAACATATATGGCTGAGGGTATGGTTTCCGATTTCATGTTGATTTTGGGCAACTTCCCGCCAGGGTGTATAGACGGTTTTCCAATCATCTCCTCCCGGCTTTATATAGAAAGTGCCTTTTAATCCATATTCATCAAGTATAGGTATGGCCACATTTAGTTGAGATGGGCGTCCATCATCAAAACTAAGGGATATGGCGGCTTTGATGTTATCCGGCCAGGGATATGTATCTATTTGTTCCATTTACAATTCCTCGATTTTGTATAAAGTAATCGTTAAAAAATGGAAAATGTGTTTAGAAAATACCTTTATAATGATGGTAAATTACAAAATTTGTCATTCCTGCTTTTGCAGGAATGACAACTAAATTATATTCATTTTTTAACGATTACATAAATATATAATAATATAAGTAATTCATACCTATATTTTAGCATCAGTTAGGGGAAGTATCAAGATACTTTAGCAAATAGGATATGTAAACATTTAATTTCGCAGTAATGGAAGTTGAATAAATAATGGGGTAATAATTACAACACCTGTGTTCTCCTGAAAATATTTTTTTATCCGAATATCAATAATATGTTCTATAAATAAAACAAATATAAAAAGCCAACAGCTATTATAATAAATAATATACTCATTATTCCCCCGGCTTTAACGTAATCCGAATTTTTATATCCTCCGGGAGACATAAGCAGCGCGTTGACCTGATGAGTTGGTAAAATAAAGGAATTAGATGCACAAACCCCAACAAGAAGGGCCAGCGTTCTTGGGTTAATACCAGTCATGTTTCCCATAATCATAACCAGCGGCACTAAAAGCACGGTTGCCGCTACATTAGACATAAATAGAGAGAAAATAGTAGAAAGCACGCCAAAAGCCATCATAACCAATATAACATGCTGTCCTTGCAATATCTGCATCATCTGATCCGCCACAAACTTAGCCGCGCCGGTCTTATCCATTGCAGTTCCCAGGGGTATCAATCCGGCCAGTAGAAACACAGTCCGCCAATCAACGGCTTTATAGGCCTCATCGATAGTTATAACTTTGAATAGTATCATCCCTATAGCCCCGGTCAAAAGGCTTACAGAAAGGGGGAAACCGGAAAAAGCCAGCCCAATTCCTACGAGAAAGCAAAACATAGCGGTCAACGGTCTGGATTTGTCCACGTCCTCTGATTCTACAGGAGTAGCCAGCACAAAATTATTATCGTTTTTTAATGCCTTTATGTTTCTCCATAAACCATGAACTATTATCGCATTACCTACTTCTAGCGGCTCATCGGAAAAATCGCTTCGCTCTTTAGTTTTGCTATCCAGCAGCATAATAGGTTCAACACTGTAGTTTTTTCTCATGGCAATATCCCTGATTGTTTTACCTGCGATGGAAGATCGAGGTGGGATCAATACCTCTGCAAAACCTGCACCAACAGCGCTGCGAAGGTCTTCAAAATCACTGGGTTCACCATGAAAATCCAGCTTAAAATCATCCGCAAGCTGTTTAACGTTTTCAATATCACCCAGGAAAGCCAATTTCTGTCCTGCGGCAAATCTTGTATATCGCCAAGGGGCATATAGCATATCATCACCTTCAGAAATTGCCAGGAGGTTTACATTATATTTTCGCCAGCATTTAATATCCTCTCTGGTTTTTCCGATTATCGGGCTGTTTTCCGATACAGTGCATTGGTATATGGTGCACGGTAACTGCCATGTCTCTATCATTTTTTGCTGAGTATTGACCTCATCACCTTCACCTTTTCTTGAAGGTAATATGATTTTGCCAAAAAGTAGAAAATATCCTATACCAGCAGTCACAAGAACTAAACCTATAGGTGTAACACTGAAAAGACCGAAGGCTTTTTGCCCACCCTGTTTTAACAGATCGTTGAGTATTATTAACGAGCCTGAACCTACCATACTGAGGGTTCCACCCAGTATAGCTGCAAAGCCCATTGGCATAAGCAGTCGGGATATGGGAATTTTGGTGTTTTTGGAGATTCTTACCAAAGCCGGGAGAAACAAAGCCGCAGCGCCGATATTCTGCATAAAAGCCGAAAGGCCGGCTACCGCCGAAGATACTATACCAATAAGACGTTTTTCACTGGAACCTGCCATTTTCGTTATAGGTCGGGTAATGCGCTTCATAACGCCGGACCTATCTATACCATAACCTATTATCATAACTGCTATGACGGATACTACGGCGTTACTGGATAGGCCAGCAAAGGCTTCTGATGGAGTAACCAGACGAAGCCAGGCCAGACTTATCATAATAAGGATCGCAATAATATCCACCCTGAGTAATTCACTTATAAAAAGAAATATAGTAACTCCCAATACGGCAAAGACCATTATTATCTGGGATGACATGATTATTCCTTATGTAAACCTGATTCAGTCCAGTCCACTTTCAGTTATTTGCGCTGCCTTCATTCCAGTATTACCAATATATTCATATAATTTCCTATCTATACTTTCGCAATTTTTAAAAGACATAGTATTTATGCGCTTGTAGTAGTTACACGGCATGCCGTGTAACTACTACAAGCCGAGAATCTTTATGAAATCTGTATTTACCGTTTTGATATATGAAAAATGCGAAAATATAGTTACTATGTATATACAAAATAAGCTGTGGCCTTGCATGAATCATTGGCTACAACCCGAACCCAGTGAGCGCTGAATCCCGTCGGGAATTCGTGGTGAACATATCCCCGGGCTGTCACTGATATGACATCATAGGTTTTCCATGTGCTGTTGCCAAAGAAGTCTATCTCAATGGCAAAATCCACAGGTTCCATGGAATCGTGGGACAGATGTAATACCTTATGTTCAAAACCCGTCATCAGGTAGGCATTGGATACTTCACCTTTTGAAACCTGCTTTTCCCTCCATGGCCCTCCCCATCCTTTGGGCTTGCCGAAGTTCCACAGGTCATCAGTTTTGCCAAACCAAAGTCCGGCCTGGCATTGTCCGGCATTTAAACTTGAATCACCTGTAGGTGTCAACTGGTTACCACCCAAAACCAGGAAACCGAGAAACGAGCAGAAATCTGGTATAATGCGCAGGTGTGTTGATATTGGTCTGACTCCCCATACCTTACCTTCGTAAGCGATGGGTGATATTTCGTAGAACATGCCATGACAATCCATAAGAAAACGTTCGCTCTCTACCTCCCGAATTCTGGGCCATTCTGTCTGCCAGTATTGGTCAAAGCAGTGAGTTGCCTTGGGGAGTCGGTAAGTTGACCATTGACCTTTGGTAAAGACTTTGAGTATTGCCGATGCGCTGTCCCAGCCAGTAGCGAAAATAACGCCGCCCATGTTCTTGCGTCCTGTTACTTCATTGAAGGCTTTAGTTTCCAGAATTGTCCATTTATCACCATCCCATTCAGCCAGACGACCATCGGCAGATACACTTCTAAAATCTTCCTCTGTGTATGTGTTGTTGGCCACAACAACCCTTGAATGACCTGTATGACCGCCTTTGAAATGTGCTTTTTGCTTTATATCCAGTTCTTTTACCAGGTTACAAAGCTGTTTTATTTTCAGCGTGTTGACATCCACCTCGAACATAAGTCCTTCCATAGTAAGGAAGTAAATCATGTTTTCGGGATCATACAGATGCTCCATAGTGGCTGTCAGACGATGGTCTTTGAATTCATCCACTGTCCTGACATTCCGGTCTGCATCAATGAAGTGTGGCCCTATTATAAGCTGATTTGACTGGGAATGTACCATGCGGTTGGCATAAGTTCCTACAACGCTTTCAGGACGCTTTTGCATATTCAGATTTTCATCAATTTCATAAAGTCCCGTACCCGAACCAGTACCGGCTTTATGGGACACATAAGTCACCATCCAGAGCCTGTCAGACCAATATACCAAAGCACCAATGCCGCTTTCACTTCTGGGTGGGCCTAAATCGGCTTTTACAGAAAGACCTGGTATTATACCGTTTATGCTGAATGGTATTTTTTTATTATCAGTCATAAAATTTCCCCGTATTTTTGCGTTTTAATCATAATCGAAAATCACCCCGAGCGCATCACCCGGGTTATTATAGAGAAAATCAAAAGCCTTTTTAGCTTCTGTAATTGAAAAGCGATGGGTTATCATTTCTTTGACGTTTACCCTACATTTCTGTAAGTGTTTAACCGCCTGTTGAGCCATTAGTGGTCTTGGCTCCGAAATAAGAATACCCGCCAACAGCTTCTTATTCATTATTTTGCCGGAATGTAAAGGCAGGGGCTTTTTCTGGTATAAGGATATAAGATGCAGTGTTCCCCGGGCTTTCAGCATATCCTGGGCCTGCTCAAAAGATTTTATTCCTGCATCGCCACCTACACATTCAAAGACTATATCAGCACCTCGACCATCTGTTAAATCTTTTACAGCTTTTACGGGATCTTCTCTTGAGCAGTTTATTACCACATTTGCACCCAGCTTCCGGGACAGATCACAGCGAAGTTGCAGGGCATCTACTGCTATAAGCTTTGATGGATTGTAGCATTTTGCCACCTGCATAACCAGATTTCCCACCAATCCCTGGCCCAGAACTACTATGGTATCCCCGGCCTTAACACATGCGGTTTTCACCCATGCTAACGAACTGGTAAGCAACGGTATAAAAGTAGCTTCTTCAAAGGAAATATCGTCAGAAAAAGGAATAATCCAGGCATCAGGGATATTAGGACGACGGATTACATATTCGGCATGCGGGGCCACAGCCACAACTCTATCTCCAACTAGCATATCCACAACATCATGTCCTACAGCCGCAATAACACCGGCGTCAGAATATCCCATGCGCTGGGGATCAACAGGCCCCGGCATCACATACCGGGCAAACAACTCAGATCCCCGGCTTATGAGGCTTTTTTTGACTTTAACCAGCACCTCGTCCTTACCATGTTCTGGCATATCTATTTCTTCAATAACTATATTGCCTTTTCCCTCGTGTTTTGCTGCGCGTTTTATTTTCATTTTATATTATCCTGAAGGTGAATTGGTAAAATCTGTTTCAATTATGAAATATCTGGCATTACTTAATATCATACATTACTTGCTGATTGAACCTTTTAAACTCTCAGTAGACTCTGCCATATTAGATTGATCATATTGCCCTAATTCCCTCAAAAAGTCATTAATTGATCCCTGAATATCACTTTTGGTAACCTTTTGCCCTACCCCAACTCACAGCCAGCTTATTTTGATATTCCACAGGCATTAGTCCGAAAAGCTCATCTTCATCCAATGCCCGAGACCATATCTGCACTTCGTCAATTATACCTTCGAAATATCGGTTATTATCAACCCAGCCGATAGTTAATGGTTCTTCGTTGACTGTTATATTTCCGCTTTTGCTTTCTGATACGTCCAGTTCACCGTTGATATAAAGCCTGTGTTCTGAACCATCGTATACAGCCGCCACGTGAACCCATTGTCCGATAAACTTCGTCATATCTATTTCGCCAATCAGCCACTGCTGCGGTTGGACGTTATAAAGGTAACATGCGAGATTTCCGGTTTCGTTAATGTCCAGATAGTAAGCTCGAAGTTTGGCAACTATGCAGTTTCTTTCCTGCCATGCGTCACCGATGTATATATCAGTAGGTTTTATCCATGCTGATATTGTTATCTGTTCGGAAACATCCAGACTTTCGCTGTCGGGTATCTGGACAAATCCCTGTCCATCTCTGGTAAATTTAAGTCCCTGACCGACTTTTCCCTCTCCCCATTCCGCAGCACCATTAAGGATGCCATCGTTACCGTTTCCGCTTAAGTCTTCAGTATCTGTTCCACTACCTTCTTCGAAAGACCAATGAGCTACAAGAGTATCATCAGCCTGAGAAGTTGTTGAAAAAGCAAATATAAAAAGTGAGATTAAGAAGATATTAAAGATATGTCTCATTTGATAATCCTCCTTTTTAAGTTAAAAATACTTGTAATCTTACATGTATATCATACATGCTTGGGTATATCCGGATCAAGACATTTATTCAAAATATCTATTAGCTTCTTTACTATATCAGTTCTGGAATAATTTTCTTCAACAAACATTCTGCCATTTTTCCCGTAGTATCTACAAAGCTTATTATCAGCTTTTAATTTAGATACAGCGGCAATTATGGCTTCAGGATTTACTGGTTCAATCACAATACCAGCTTTTGCAGATTCAACCAATTTTGCTGTTTCTCCCCTTATAGCGCAGATAACAGGTTTTTCACTGGCCATATAATCAAAAAGCTTGTTAGGACTTACACCATATGAAAAAAGCGGAATATCCCGGAGGGTTATAATAAGAGCATCAGCGGCGTTTAAAAGGTTTGGCAGTTGTTGTTTTGATATGGAAGGAAGCATGCATACATTTGATAGGGATTCATCATTAACCCGTTTAATGAGATTGTGTTTAACTGGGCCATCTCCAATCAGGACAAAAACTACTTCTTTAATTTCACCAATACACAATCTGGCGGCATTTAGAATTGTATCCAGACCATTGGCCGGACCATGGGCTCCTGTATACATTACTACAAATTTTCCTTCTAATTCCAGGCTTTTCCGTATTGATTTCCTATCTTCAGTAATTTTAAACTCTTTTAGATATACACCATTTGGCAAAAATATTATATTATCTTCAGATATATTATACCGGGATAAATAATCTATCATGCCCCTGGACAAAATTATGATTTTTTCAGCATTTTTATATAAATATCTCTCAATTCTCCTCAAAAGTCTTATTATCAGACTTCCCTCTTTAGCTGCTCCCATATCCACCAGAACCTGGGGCCATAAATCCCTGATTTCCAGTATAAAAGTGCATCGTCGTATTTTTGCCATTAAACATGCGGCTAAAGCGGCAAATAGATGAGGTGAAGAGCCTATTATTACATCTGGACGCTTATGTAACAATCCATGCAAAATAAACCCAATTGAATAGCTTAACATGTTTAGCAACCTGAGCCAGTTGTTGCTTTTATATCCTGTTGTCCAGATCCATACAAACCTGAAATTCTTTTCTTTGTTATCAATATGTTTTGGACGACGCTGCCGGGTCATGTAATTAAAATCCGATGCAAAAATAGTAACGTCATATCCATATTTTGCGAGTTCCACGGCAAAATCATAGTGCCTTGTTCCACCGGGAGAATCCGGTGGTGTTGCAAAGTGATTGACTATCCAGATATGTTTATTTGGTTTTGTCTTAAATACAGAACAGTGATCAGAGTTTTTGGAAGCTGACATGTGATTTTATAGCATAAGGTTATAGCTGGTGTTTTATGCCCATAGGAATTTGAATACCATCCCCGGGTAGGTTTTTCAGAGGCATTATATACCAGTAATTCCAGATTATTATTTAATATCGGGGTAATCCTGAAATTTTGAGTAAAAAATTCCTTTGTGTATTCGTTTATCCGATATTCCGTCTGCGGTATATGAAAAAGAAGTTCCATCTCATGCTCTCCCGAACCTGTCAATCTGTCAGTAATAACAAAGTAATCGGGTTTCACAAAGCATACAGATCTTCTATGTGTTACATCATTTTTATATCTTGTATAACCTGAATGTTCCCCATCAACATAATCGAAATTAGCTGAGGTTTTAAATTTGTGTATTCTGGATTTTGCCGGATAAAGCCATCTGAAAACCCGGTGGGGTATGCTCTGGCTTTCTCCATCAATGACTATGGTATTATGGGCATAGGTAGACCTGAAAAATGTCCTCCATTCCCATGAACCGTTATATATATAAGTTCCGCTGTCGGTCAATATACCGGTATTTCCAGAGAATATTTCCATGTGAAGTAAATCCGCATGGCCATGATCTGCATAAGGACCGCACTTGAAGAGGCAGTATTTATCGTAGGATCCCCAACCAGTACGCATTACATAATAACCACCCATTGGAAAGCTTCTGAAGCTTTCCAATGTAATTTCCGGATTTAGCGAATCGAATATTTCAAGCCCATCAGGGCCGGTAAACCATAATGTTTCCTCGCTTAATTCCCCTGTAATTTTCCTGAAATCTCCACGTTGAAATAACGCCGCTCCTGTGGACAGTACGGGTTTTGACGATGAAAAAGGTTCAACACATAAATTAACAACTTTTCCATTGTCGCAGTCTCCCAATAGAGGCATATTTCCATCAGGTTTTGTTATACCCATAACAAATTCAGTCATCTTTTCAATTTTTTCTGAAAAACCATCGGGCATGGGATAATTATTAATTCGCATCAACTGCATTATCAATATATAAAAATATAATACAAACCTATGGTATCCGGTTGATTGTTCAAAATCTACACCATCATTATATACCTGTTTTTCCAGTTCGGAGAACATGACCTTTGTATATTCATCTCTCCACTTCCTTAATTCCCGAAATTCAGGAAACATAATTCCAGCAAAAACAATTCCGGCTGTATCCCCTATTACGTGGTTATTGGCCATGCTGTGTAAGGAGTAAGAAAGATCTTTTGTGATATGACGGCAGCTATGCAGTATAATTCTCAGTATGTCAATATGAAGGAGATCATTGAGGTATGGTGAATCAAGGAAATAGAAATAAGCCCATATCCAGGATATTATCCGTAGAGCTATCTCCAAGTTGCTATACCAATTAATACCTACTTCTGGTGGATTATCATCAAGCCAGCTTTGCGTCAGTTCCGACCATTTACATGCATATTTCCCATCCCCGGTGAACCAGTAAGCCCGGCCCAGGACAAAGAAAAACTGGTGTCGGTTAAGTTCCCAGGTATACTTAACATCTCCGATCCTGTCTTTCCCCCTGATGTTAATTTTTGACCAGTGTTTTTTTGGCCATGTTTTATCGCTATCCGGGGAAAAATGCCAGTTAATTTTATCATCAAATTTAATTTTATAACTATCAAAGATAGTAAATTCATCCTGACATATTTCATCCGCTTCTTTTATAACCTGTTTTTTTTGGTTCTTGAAACGCTTTCTTAGTATTTTTTGATATTCTTTTTTATTTTGGGGATTGAAAAAAAAATGGGGATGCTTTCTTTTGATAAAATGATCCTTGAGTTTTATATCTTTTTTTATATCAAGGCTGGATGTAATATCTATTTCAGATAATTTAATTGGTGGGTGTTTTTTTTCTATTTTTCCCAGCTTTTTTGATAATTCATAATTAACCCGGAAAAAGAGATTTTCGGTGCTAAAACTACTGATCTCTTTCAACAGAGCAATATATTTATTACCTTTGTATTCAGTATTTAGCACAAATTTAATCTTATCTTTCGCTTATTTTTGCAGACACTATAGTGAGTTTGATTAACCAGAATTCAAAAAGTTTTATCAGGCCTTCATAACCCCCAGCAACAATAGGAGTCGCACCATACCACAGACATGATCTTCCCGCTGCACATATAGAGGACTGATTCATAATACATGACACTTAAGCAAGGATATATAATCTATACGTTCTGTGTTTATGTTTATTTCTGTCATAATAACAGAAGTTTATACCTATTTCTTCTTTTATGCAAGAAAATAATCGAAAAAGGGAGGCTTACCCCAAAAGTTGTACATTTAAAGAATGTGTTTATTGTGTTCCCAGGGATGATGATCATCGGTATTTTATCCCTCTATTTCTCCTCTTTTCCATCTGATAACATACTCTCAATATATGCCATAGGCGATACATAAACCAGGCTGGAATGACGACGCCTGGTATTGTAATACTTCATCTGTCTGGATACCACTGCCTTCAGTTCTTCTATATCATCAGCATCCAGAAAAAGTGAATTACCCTCCTGCTTGAAATGGCCGTTGAACGACTCCATCTCTGTATTGTCCTTGGCTCCATCCAATGCATATGACAACCTGACTTTGTCTCTCAGCAATAACTGCCTTGTCCACATATGACCAGTGTAAACCGAATCCTGATCGTGATGCATTATCATACCTTTCACAGGTAATGCCCAATCTCTCAAAAAGTCTTCTTCGCCATATCCCAGG
>WJIO01000020.1 GCA_014730235.1 Candidatus Poribacteria bacterium | reverse complement strand
GGCCCAGGCCAACCCTTCGGTCATTACGCTGTTTTAGCAGTTCTTCATTCTTTTTCATGGCTTCCATAGCTTCGTCTGTCAGATAACCGCGACCTTTCCAGTCACCTTTTGATTGAAAAGGTTCTTCAGACCAGCCTTCCAGATCATCCTTTGGATGATGGTAGACTTTACCGATAGAGACTGTGGTATAACCGTTATTCTTAAAATGCTGAGGCATTGACAGGACATCCGGCATTCCTTCCCTTAGAGGTGTGGAAAGGTTATATATCCCTGTCGTATCCGGGCGGCAGCCGCTGAGGACACTGCATCGCGAAGGAGCGCATACAGCCTGCTGACAGTAGGCCCGTTCGAATAACAGACCGTCTCTGGCCAAATTATCGATATTCGGTGATATAATCTGCTCTTTACCATAGCAGTTTAACTCAGGACGCAGATCATCCACCACAACAAATAACACATTCGTTTTGTCGTTCATACTTTACACCTATACTCTGGTAGTTCTTTCGTCGTAATCTGCGGGTACATCGTATGTCGCCGGCATAAAAATCCACAGTATAATATAAATGAGTCCACCTGTACCACCGGCAAAAAATACCACAGTCCACAAAGCCCTTATTATCCATGTGGGCCATCCGATCCAGTAACTAAAACCGGCACAGACACCACCCAACCATCCTTTTGGTTTAATACGCATCAATTTTCTGGACTCTTTATCTGTTCCCATTTTATTCCTCTCCTTCTAACCATTGGTTTAAATCCAAAGCTGAATTTGTCTTTTCATCTAAAGTAAAAGCAAGTTCCATGGCTTCCCTGTATAATTCACTATTTTTATCACCTTCGCTGGCTGATACAAAATTAATTACGGTAAACACACCATGACATATAGCCAGGGCAGTACGCATAGCTTCATCTTTTGTTTCAGATTCCTGTATCAATTGAGAAAGTTGCTGGGATAATTGGGCTGATAGCACAAATTGGTTATCATCCAGCATATAACGGCTGATCTGCATTATGGTTCTTAAGGAGTCAATTGCTTCTGCTGAACCTGTTTTCATAGCAAGCTGAAAAGCTTCAAGACATGCGCTGGCAGATTCCAGCCATTCCTGGTTTCTACTGTGTATAAACGCTATGTTATTCAAAGCTGTTCTTTGAGTAGCATAATCATCTGTCTTAATGCTAATATCCAGCACCTGCTGATAATAATTCATAGCAGCATCCAGATCTTCGTATTCCTGATTAACTATACCAAGACTGAATAAAATATCCTGCTTTTCCTTTTCCATACCAAGGTTTTCAAATTTTTCAAGGGAACTCTCATAAAGCTCTATAACTTTCTGGTATTCATCACCTTCCATCTGATAACATCTTGCCAGATTGCTCAAAGCTGTTGCTTCACCCTTTTTATCATTGATTTTCCTGGATACTTCAAGAGAACGTTCAAAATAAGTTATCGCTTCATTCCAGCGATTTGTCTGTTGATAAATAAGTCCGATCCTATTGATAACGGCTAACTCTTCAGATTCTTTTCCCGTTTCCTTAAATATTTCACATGCTTTCTGGAAGTACTCGATAGCTTCATCCCATTGACCTTTATCCCGGTATGCTATACCAAGACCGTTTAATATCTCAGCTTCTAATTCCTTATCTTCGGCTTTTTCTGCCGCCTCAAGAGCATCTTTATAATTTATCAAGGCTTCATACTGTGATCCTCGATTTTGATATAGGACAGACAGGTTAAATAAACATGCCGCCTCTGCTCTGTATTCCTCGTGTTTATGCCAGCTTTCCGCTACTTTTTTGCTGTAGTAAATCGCCTCGTTCCAGTAACCGTTAGATCGGAGAAAATCATCCAGATTGTCGAGAAATTTAGTAGCTGTATCAGCATCATCTTTTTCCAGAGACCATTCCAGGGCCAACAGACAATTATTAAGCTCTGATTCCATCATACGCAGGGCTGGTTTTACCAGTATTTCCTTTGCTGCCTGCTGTATCCGTTCCGATGTTTTCCCCTGAAGCATGGGTGCGCCAAGGGCTTTAGCTGCTACTTCGGGATTTGTCATGGGAATAGTTGCGTTTAAAAACTCACTGTAAAGCTCAATAAATCTATCCTGGTAAAGTGCCTTTTTCTCAGGTGATTCGATAAATCTAATTACTTCCTGACGGATAATTGGATGCAGGCTAAATCTTTCTGCATCCTCATAATATTCCACCATAGCCAAGTCTCTGGCCTGTTTTAACCCTTTGTCAAAGTCAGCGGTAGTAAGTTTGGCTATTTGCTTGAGTGTTTTCAAACCTGTTGTTGGATAGAAGAAGCCTACGGCGTATAAAATTTCTTTACATTCATCGCCGCACATTTCCAGAGAGTGTTTTAATACTCCATCTAAAATGTTTTCTTTTTCCTCTTTCAGAATATTGATAATATATTTCAGACTTTTACCGGGAATAGATGCTATAGATGCCAGCAAACGTAAAATCAGAGTGTGACCGCCGGCAAAAAGCACAGCTTCGTCAATTTCTTCTGATGATAGCTGGGTATTGCTAGAAGCTGTATAGGCTTTTATAAGGGCACTTGCTTCCTTGCCACCTATTGGGCCCACACAAATATGACCTGCATTCAGGGCCGTGGGTTTACTGGTTATTAATAAAATTCCAAGAGTTTGTGGAAGTTCGCGAAAAATATTAATGAATTGACCTGATTCCACTATACTATCAGCACCATCAATTACGATAAGACGTTTATAGCCATCTTTTATTCTCTCTTTGATTTTTCTGGATAAATCCTTTGGGTTATTATTAAGTTTCAGGTTGATTTCACACTTCCTGGCCAAACGGTCAAGAAACCTGCCATCTTTAGATATATGTTTTAATGGATCAAAGCCTTCTGAAAACCAGAATACTTCGTCATACCACTGTTCCATACGTCTTACAGCTTCCATAGCTATAGATGTTTTCCCTATACCATCTTCACCATAAAGACATATAATATTTTTAAATTCCTCCGCATCAGGATCAAGACTGCGAAGTATTTCACTTATTTCCCTGTTTCTACCAACAAAATTCTCTTCACGCTTCATCATCTTGTTAGCTTTCCCGTTATTTTTTTCCAACACTCTTGTTTTAGAGTCGCTGATCATCTCTGTCATTTCAGCATCTATAAGGTTTAATGGCATTTCATATTCCAACAAAGAGTCATTCACAAAAACTACTGGTATGGTCCATTCCCAGGGATTTATCTGCCACTCTGTTGACATATTTCTTCGGGTGTCCATGATAGCTTCATCAATGGATTTTCCCGTGGATAACCTACCGTATAAAGTTCTTATAAAAACATTTTCCCCATATTCGGATATTTTTCCCTGGGTAGCTATTACAACAGGAATACCGGTGTTTATTATAAACTTAACCATTCTGTGAACTAAATGATTATTATCCTTTGAAAAACCAGCATCCAGAATAAACAACCGCGCTCCACCTCTAATAGCTGCTGTTAACTGTTCTTCTAGCCATTCTTCATGGGCTAAATCCAGAAACCCATGTCTGCTTTCCAGGGCCAGAGATTTAACACTTATACGTCCTATGTAATGGATAACATGATAATTTTTGCTTACTTCATTCTGGAGTTTTACTTTTGTAGCATTACTGAGCAGTCTTATTTCCAGGGGAAATCTCTCAGAAGCCAGATTTCTAAGGTTGTCTATATGGCATACCGAATTCAGAATAATATCTCCCCATATCTGTTCATGCTCAGATTCCAGCAATGGGTCAGCTACAACCGCTAATACCTTCAAAATTCCCGGTTTTGGTATTATATCTGGTGATACCTGTTCGGTTTTTACACCTCTGAATATTCCGCGTTTACGAGCAATCCAATCTGAACTATCAAACATAATCTCCCATGGCAATGCGGATAACTCGTTGCTTAAATTTAAAGCCAATGGTTTAGGGGTTGTGGACTTATATTTCTGAAGAACTTCTCCACTAAACACCCTTTGAAAAAGCTTTTCCCCCATTTCTCTTAGATATTCAGCGTTAGACTCAAGTAATTCATCCCAGGATGGATTTTGGTAAGATTTAATTTCCTCCTGAGTAATGCTTGATTCAAAATTGTATTTTAAATCATCAATAATAACAAAATCTTTTGTGATAAGGCATTTAACAGCTTTATTCAATGATATTCTCCATATAATCCGGATATTTGATCCTTTAGCCACTTACGTTTTTATAATATATTATTTATGAATAAATGTCAATAACTGCTGTATTGTAAAACCAGTTGACAATCAATGATTACAGATAGTATAATGCTTAGAAACACAGATTATATTAACTTCGGTGATAAGAACTATTATGAATAGAATTATTAGAATAATAGACGCAAATACCAATCGTGCCCGGGAAGGTTTGCGGGTAATTGAAGATATTGCAAGATTTGTACTGGATGATAAAGAGTCAGCTTCTGAATTTAAAAACCTGCGGCATGAGATAACAGAAATTATAGCAGAATTGCCTTTGGATAAATGGGAATTTCTTAAATCAAGGAAAAGCAGCGCGGATGTAGGGGCATTTCTTAACAACTCGGGAGAGAATAATCGCTCTGATATAATACAGATAGCTGTAGCTAATATTCATAGGGCCCAGGAATCCATGAGGGTATTGGAGGAATTGACGAAGCTATACTCCCCTGAATCTGGTTTAAAATTTAAATCTCTGAGATTCCGCATGTATGAATTGGAAAAGATGGTAATACCAAAATTGCAGAATCATAAAAACAAATGAAAAACTAATGGGAATTTGATATATTGTATAACTGTTGTTTTTATTGATGAATATGGGAATAATATGAAATTTGATTTTAACATTTATCTATATGTACTTACGGCTCTTAATCTTTCAAAAGGCAGGCAAAATGATTTTATTGTGAAGGAAGCCATAGCAGGTGGGGCAGATGTTATTCAGTTGTGGGATAAGGAACTGACAGCAAAGGAAAGACTGGAAGAAGCTATTAAAATACGAAATATAACACGTGAAAATAATGTTCCTCTGTTGATTAACGATCGTGTCGATCTGGCTATGGCAGCAGATGCCGACGGTGTGCATTTGGGTCAGGATGATCTTCCCCTTAAATATGCCAGAAGATTGCTGGGTGATAACAAAATTATAGGAATATCCATACAGACACTGGAACAGGCTTTAAAGGCAGAAAACGAAGGAGCAGATTATATAGCGGTAAGCGCGATATTTTCGACTCCTACAAAACCCGACGCTGTTCCTTTGGGATTGGATTTTATAGGTAATATAAAGGAAAATGTCAGTATACCGGTAATAACCATAGGTGGTATAAAAAAAGATAACGTATCTATGATAGCCAAAGCCGGTGCTGATTGTATAGCAGTAGTTTCAGCAGTTGTAGCTGCTGATAATGTAAAGATGGCAGCAAAAGAACTGAAAAAGACATTTCTCGCTGCCAGAAGAACTGGAGGTGAGGGCTGATGACGCAGTTAGAGTCAGCTCAAATAGGTAAGATAACAATGGAAATGGAGGAAGTAGCCCGAAAGGAAGGGCTTTCCTCTGAATTTATAAGGACCGGAGTTGCGGAGGGGAAAATTGTTATACTCCATAATAACGACAGACCCGGTTTAAGGCTCTGCGGAATTGGCGAAGGCCTCCGAACCAAAGTAAACGCAAATCTCGGTACATCTCCGGATAATCCGGATTTGCAAAATGAGCTGGAAAAATTGAAGGTTGCCGTCAAACACGGTGCTGATGCAGTAATGGATTTAAGCACCGGTGGCCATCTTGATGATATAAGAAAGCGTATATTGGAAGAATCTCCTGTGCCGGTAGGAAGTGTGCCTATCTACAGCGCTGCTGTGGAAATTGTTAAAAAAGGCAAAAAGGTTGTGGAAATGACAGCCGATGATATGTTTGACAGCATACAAAAGCATGTGGAATACGGCATGGATTTCATTACTGTTCACTGTGGTGTTACCCTGGAGACCATAAGACGCCTGAGAAATCAGAAAAGAATTACTGATATTGTCAGCAGGGGTGGATCATTTTTGGCCCAATGGATGCTCTGTCATGAGGAGGAAAATCCCTTGTATGCCCAATATGACCGCCTTTTACGCATAGCCAGGGATTATGATGTTACCCTGAGCTTAGGTGATGGTTTACGTCCCGGATGTCTGGCTGATTCCACCGACAGATCTCAGATTCAGGAGCTAATAATATTGGGTGAACTGGCTAAAAGGGCAAAAGAAAACGGTGTCCAGGCTATGATCGAAGGCCCGGGACATGTGCCGCTTAACGAAATAGAAGCCAACATAATGCTAGAAAAGAAGCTGTGTGACGGCGCGCCGTTCTATGTTTTAGGGCCTATAACCACAGACGTAGCCCCGGGTTATGATCATATAACATCGGCCATAGGTGGTGCATTAGCCGCAAAAGCCGGCGCGGACTTCCTCTGTTACGTTACACCTGCAGAGCATTTATGTTTGCCTACGTTGGAAGACGTCAGACAGGGAGTTATTGCCTCAAGAATTGCTGCTCATGTGGCAGACCTGGCCAAAGGATCAAAGACTGCTCAAGAATGGGATAAAAAGATGGGCAAGGCCAGGAAGGAACTGGATTGGGATGCTCAGATGGAACTTGCCATGGATCCTGATCTGGTGAAATCAAGACGAGATGCAAATCCACCGGATGAAGAGGAAGCCTGTACCATGTGCGGTAAGTTCTGTGCCGTTAAGGGATTGAAGGAGTATTTTTCTGAGCCTTTGAAGTAGGATCATGAAAGTTTGCATTTTAATCCCGGCATATAACGAGGCCAAAGCTATAGGGCGAGTTGTTTCGGGTGTTCGCAGGATACTGGATTCAGTTCTGGTGGTGGATGATGGTTCAGGGGATAACACAGCAGATATAGCCCGTAAGGCCGGCGCGACTGTTATTGTTCATGAAATCAATAAAGGCAAAGGTGCAGCTTTACAGACTGGATTTGATTATATACTGACAAATAATTACGACGCTGTTATAACAATGGACAGCGATGGACAGCATGATCCCGAGGATTTACCGGGATTTCTGAAAGCCTTTGAGGACAACCCAAAAATTGGAGTTATAATCGGATCAAGGATGGGTGATATATCCGGCATGCCTGCTGTAAGGAAATGCACAAATAAACTTACTTCCTTTGTAGGTTCGCTCTTGGTTCACCAGAAGATAGAGGACAGCCAGTCGGGTTTTCGACTTGTAAACAGCGATATATTGAGGTCTGTAAACCTGGAAACAACGGGATATGAGATGGAATCGGAGATACTCATAAAGGCTTCAAAGGCGGGATTTCGTATTATTTCAGTGCCTATTAAAACTATATACGGGGATGAAGTCAGCAAGATAAAACCGGTAAGAGATACACTAAGATTTTTCAGGCTTTTTTTCAGGAGTTTACGCTGGTGAATATACTTGTTACAAACGATGATGGTATAAATTCCGAAGGTTTAAAAACCCTAGCCGATACACTTAAGGAAATTGGTGACGTTTATGTTGTGGCCCCGGATCGACAACGTAGCGCTGTGGGCTTATCCGTAACTCTTGAGCATCCCCTGAGAATCCGAAATGTGGGG
Source organism: Candidatus Poribacteria bacterium (assembly GCA_014730235.1). Taxonomy (GTDB): domain Bacteria; phylum Poribacteria; class DTPJ01; order DTPJ01; family WJIO01; genus WJIO01. Next base: position 2,171 of record WJIO01000020.1, on the reverse strand, counting down.
GAAAAAACATATTCAGTGGATGGCATGCCTGCCGATTGCGTAACTCTGGCGGTTCATAATATTTTGGATTCTTCCCCTGATCTTTTGGTGTCAGGTATTAATGACGGGCAAAACCTAGGGTATGACATTTATCATTCCGGTACAGTAGGGGCGGCTATACTGGGAACTATGTTTGGTATTCCATCAATGGCTGTTTCCATTGCCAACAAACAGTTTGATGATACATACGAAGATGTGTTCTGGTATGGCAGCGCTGCCCAGATAGCATTGAAGATCGCCCGTAATGTTCTCAAGTATAAACTCCCCATTGGTACATACCTTAATGTTAATGTACCTAATGTTCCACTACCAGAAATTGAAGGTATAGAGATCAGCCGACATGGCAGTGTAACATATGATATTGAAATACAACACAGGCTTGATCCTAGAGGAAGAAAGTATTACTGGGTAGGTGGTGAATTCCGTCGGGAAAGCGAGCACTCAGAGACAGATCTGGATATCTTGCGTCAGAGAAAAGTATCTGTGACACCCCTTCGGCTGGATCTGACGGATTATTCTGTTATAGATGAATTATCTCACTGGATAAATGATTAATGAAAAATTGGATTTCATAGATTTAATTTAATCCCTCTTTAGAAAAGGGGCAACACTAACTGATTACTGTTCACTGATCGCGAAATAACAGGAGGCGATGTTGCGGGAAAGTATTATTCACTGGTTGAGTTCCAATGGTTTACCGGGTGAACTGGTAGTTTTGATTGTTTCAACTTTACCCATATTCGAGCTTCGAGGCGGTATACCGGTAGGTTTATTGCTGGGTCTTGAATGGTGGAGAACCTATATAATGGCAGTATTGGGTAATTTAATCCCTGTTGTTCCTATACTTCTGTTGCTAGAACCTGTATCGTACTGGATGCGAAGGCATTTAAAGGCAACTGACCAATTTTTTGAATGGCTTTTTTCCAGAACCAGAAGAAAGACCGAAGCTGGTATCAGAAAATATGGTATATTCTTTGGCTTAACACTTTTTGTGGCAATTCCTCTTCCTGTTACAGGTGCATGGACCGGTTGTGTTGCCGCTTTTTTATTTGGGGTGAAGTTTAAATACTCTTTTCCGGCTATCATACTGGGGGTTCTTACAGCAAGCCTGGTTGTAAGTATGGCAACTTACGGAACAGCAACAGTAATAAGGCTTTTTGGCTGATGAAATCTATTGGAATAATAGCAAACCTCACCAAAGAAGGAGCGTCAAAGGCAGTATCCGAGGTGTCGGATTGGCTTCATAATAAAGGAATACAACCACTGATAACTCAGGATTGTATTGACACAACTGGATGTAATGGTTTTGCAGTTACAGATAGAGAGGAATTAGCATCTAAATCTCATTGCATCATAGTATTTGGCGGCGACGGTACACTTTTGAATGCTTCCCGAATAACCGGTGCTGAGAAAGTACCTATACTGGCTGTGAATATCGGAAGCCTAGGATTTCTTACAGAATTGACAATAGATGAGCTTTATCAATCCCTTACAAAAGTTATCAACGGAGACTACCAGATTGATGAACGCATGATGCTTACCTCTAATGTGGGAACAGATAATGAAATAGAATTTACCAGCACAGCCCTTAATGATGCGGTCATAAGTAAAGAACCTTTTTCCAAGATTATACTGCTGGAATCATATATAGACGGTGAACATGTGGCCACGTATAGGGCTGATGGGCTTATCATTGCAACCCCCAGCGGCTCAACAGCTTATTCACTATCTGCCGGTGGACCTATCGTCCATCCTAATATGGATGCTTTTATTTTAACCCCAATTTGCCCCCACGCCTTGAGTTTGAGGCCTCATATTGTGTCGGCTGATTCAAAAATTTCTGTCCTGGTAAAAGCTGTTCATGGTGATGTTATGTTAACTATAGATGGGCAGGAAGCTTTTGAACTTTATCCAGGAGCATTGGTAGAGATAAAAAAAGCTGTTAAGACTATAAAACTAATTAGATCCCAAAGACGAAGCTATTATGAAGTTCTTAGAACAAAGCTTAAATGGGGAGGTAAAGATTAAGCAAATTTTGATATTATTTATGTTTTATCATAAATAAAATTATATATAGATTGGTTTGAGTCTGCGAAACCAATCTAAGGAAAAATCTAAAATCTTTGGTTCTT
>WJIO01000243.1 GCA_014730235.1 Candidatus Poribacteria bacterium | reverse complement strand
GGCTATGCACAACAGCTTATTGATGGTGTGGCCAGGGATCTGGTGTTAACGCGATATTCTAACTTTGAAGAACTGACTGAATATTGTTATGGTGTCGCTTCTACAGTGGGTCTGATGGTTATGTATATAATTGGATTTACCGGATCGGAAGCCATACCTTACGCCATAAAGCTTGGTGTGGCTCTTCAAATCAACAACATACTTCGGGATGTGGGTGAAGACTGGCAAAATGGACGTTTGTATTTACCTCAGGATGAATTGAGTGATTTTGGTTTGACTGAGAATGATATTGCCGCTGGAAAAGTTGATCAACGATGGCGTGAGTTTATGAAATTTCAGATAAATCGAAACCGTCAGTTATATGATGAAGCGATACCGGGAATCGGGATGCTTGATGCTGATGGTAGGTTTTCAATCTCTGCGGCGGCTGAGTTATATCGAGGGATTTTGGAAGACATTGAAGCCAATGATTACGATGTCTTTAATCGCCGGGCCTATGTGAGTAACTGGGGTAAAATTCGACGTCTTCCGGGGATATGGTGGCGATCAAAAAGATATGATGCTGTTATGGAATTTTGATCAATATACCTTTTCTTAAAATTATCTGGCTCTTCAAGATTAAATGTAGTGATAATGAGAAACTCTATATACTGTCATTCCTGCGAAGGTAGGAATGATGAATTCTATAATGAAGCATAGAATTAAATGGCTAACGGTTGCAATCCTGGGAAAAACAGTGAATACCAAGTAAGTGCCATTGCCCTTAATACCCCTCTGAAAAAGGGGAGATGAGATTCTTCGCTCTGCTCAGAATAACAATTAAGTAATATTCATTTTTTAATAATTACAATATAAAAGTATAAGTGATTTCAGCAGGATGAATTTAAGGAAAATACCGTTCTTATTAATCCCCGTCTGGCTTATAATAATGCTTTTTATGCCTTTTGTTGAAAAATGGTGGGGTGGGGATATTTTTACTATATTCATAAGTATAAGTGTTTTGGCTCAAGCTACTGTTGTTTTTGTTTCCCTGATCTTAAATACCGGACTAAAAAGTTCGCTTTTTATTGCAGGTGTTATAATATCTTTTACATGGTTTATTGAGGCTATTGGGGCCTCTACAGGTTTTCCTTTTGGAGATTACACATATACTGATAAATTACAACCACAATTATTGGGAGTGCCATTATTAATTCCCCTGGCATGGCTTATGATGCTTCCTCCTTCGTGGGCTGTGGCGAGACGGATAGCCGGATCATCCTCGTTTTTTTTCTTTGCTTTGATCAGCGGTCTAGCGATTACCGCATGGGATCTTTTTCTTGATCCTCAGATGGTCCACTGGGGGTTGTGGACCTGGCATGAAAATGGCGGATATTTTGGAATTCCCTGGATTAACTTTGCTGGATGGTTTTTGACTGCTTTTATTGTTACATTGATGATACGGCCAAAGGAAATTCCGGTGAATCTGCTGTTTTTAGTCTATATTTTAACCTGGATAATGGAAACGGCTGGTCTTATAATTTTTTGGGATCTTGAAGGGGCGGCTCTTTTTGGATTTTTGGGTATGGGATTTTTTGTAGCTCTGTCTTATTTTATTTATTTTAGAAATCAGGAGCGTTTTAAACAAGTTTAACAGATGATAAGAATATGAATCCGGCAGTTTTGACATTAATAGGCTTTATCTGCGGTTCAATACCTTTTTCGGTATTGTTGGGGAAATTATTTATCTGTGAAGATGTCAGGAATTACGGAGACGGAAATCCGGGTGCAACCAATGCTTTTCGGGCCGGGGGTTACAAACTTGGAATTCCGGCGATGGTGCTGGATTATGCAAAAGCTGCTGGGCCTGTTGCACTAGCAAATTATGGAAATAAAATCACCGGTTGGTGGCTGGTAATAATTGCCATATCGCCTGTATTGGGTCATGCTTTTTCACCTTTTCTTAAATTTCGGGGTGGGAAAGCTGTAGCCGCTACTCTTGGTATCTGGACTGGTCTGCTGGTAGGGGAAGGCCCGATTGTGCTGGGCATCGGTCTCGGGGTATTCAATTCAATAATTTCTGTAGATGGCTGGGCTGTGATGTTTTCCATGTCTGGACTTCTTATTTATATATTGATCAGAAAAGTTGGTGTATTTATACTTCTGGTATGGGTTTTTAATACCTTTATTCTGGTGTGGAAACATAGATATGATTTAAACCAAAAGATTCAGCTTAAGCGATTTTAACAAAGAAGAAAAAGCTTAGCAGGAGTTTCGCCCTCATGAAAGGGCATTGCCCATCATAAAATAATGACAAGTTTAGGAATCGAGGTTAGGTATCATTGAATATCATCTGGTCGGCTCATCAGGTAGGTATAATAATATTTCTTTTTGTCATACTGATAATTACCCTGACCAATATAAAAATACTTGGCAATCTGGGTCGTTACCCTATGCCGTCAAGGTTTCCACGAGTTTCTGTGATGGTTCCGGCCAGGAATGAAGAAGATAATATCAGAAGCTGTGTGGAATCATTATTGGCTCAATATTACCCGGATTTTCAGGTGATTGTGCTGGATGATAATTCAACGGATAGAACCTGGAAAATTCTGTCAGAACTGGCAGAAGAGAATGATAAGTTAAAAATATTTAAGGGAGAACCACTACCGGCTGGCTGGCTTGGGAAGAATTGGGCCTGTCATCAGCTTTCACAGAAAGCTGATGGGGATATATTTTTATTTACCGACGCGGATACACAACATCATCCAGATTTAATACGGGATGGTGTGGCTGCTATGCGTGCAAAAAACGCTGATTTATTAACGGCTTTCCCCTGTGAAAAAGTGGTAACGTGGGGGGAAAGGCTTATGGTTCCACTCTTTCCCTGGTTTATTATTGGATTTCTTCCTCTAGTAATAGCTTATAAAACCAATTCACCAACCTTATCTGCTGCTATTGGTCAGTTTATGATGTTTAAAAGGAAAGCCTATGAGCGTATAGAAGGTCATAAAGCTTTGAAAAATAACGTTGTGGATGATGTGCAGTTGGCCAGGAACATAAAAGAGGCTGGACTGCGATGGCGAATGGTAAATGGTAAAGATAGAATCGGGTGCAGGATGTATCACAGTTTCCAGGAGGCCTATAACGGATTTACCAAAAACCTGTTTGCCGGTTTTGGATATAAAATAATTAAATTTATATTTGTGTGGTTGTGGATTGGATTTATGTTTTTGCAGCCGCTTATTTTGATAATATTGAAACTGTTGGGCATAGATTTTCCCATGTATACAATGGATCTGGCAGGTGTTGCCGTTTTTCTGGCTTTTATGATATGGTTAGCTTCTAACTGGTGTTTTCGCTTTCCATTGTATCTGGCCCTTCTTTATCCTGTAAACATGGTTCTTATCCTCAGTATTGCTTTTGGTTCATTAACTTTTGCTTTAACGGGTCAGGCCAACTGGAAAGGCAGAACTTTTGCCCGACATGAAATAAAATGGTGGTAAATTACCCTTCAGGAGTATAGAGTATATGAAAAGGTTTGTTGCTTGTATTGTAGTATTTTTTGTTTTTATTTTAATTGAAATCCCTTTGATATGTCAGGAAGTAGAACTTAAGGAAATTGTCAAAAAGGCTAAAGAACAGCAGAGAAAGATAAATCAGGAAATAAAAGATGCGGTGTTTGACGCAAAATTTGTCTATAAGGAATTCGGGAAAAAGGATGAAATAAAAAAAGATGTAATAGGATACAGGCATATTTATAAAAAGCAGGATGGCAGGCAGTTTGAAGAATACCTACGTCTTATAGTTAATGGGAAAGAATTAACAGGCGAGGAGTTTGACGCGGAAGTAGAGGAATGGAAAGATAACTCTCGCTCAGACGATATTATAATGCCTCTTTCACCAGAGGGTGAAGGAGCTTATGAGTTTTCTCTGTTGGGAAGTGAAGTTGTAAAAGATATACCTGTATGGGTGGTGGAATTTAAATCGAAGGAAAAAAAGGAGGATTATATAAACGGTAAAGGATATATTTCCAAAGACACTTATGATATAATAAAGGCAGAATTTGAGCCATCCAAGAAATCCCGGGTTGTTAAAAATATTGACCTTTCAATGGATTATAAACATACCCAGGGTTATTGGATGCCTGCTAAATTTAAGATGGATTTGACTATAAAAATAAGCTTTATATTCTATTTGAATATAAAAATAGAAGATGAATATTCTAATTATAAATTTAATACGGGAATAGTTGACTCTGTTTTCAAGGATCAAGAAGAATAAAGGGAGAAGATATGCGACTGAAATTGATTCTTACAATAACGTTTGCTATGATATTTTTGACATCATTTAACGTATATTCAGAAGAAGCTTCATTTCTCAACAGGGAAAGCAACTGGTATAAATTACAGACAAATCTGGAAGTAGGTTTTCTGGATGTATTGAAACATAATATACAATTTGGTGAAAACGGCACAAAGTTCAATTATGTAGATGAAGGCGGTCAGGGTGTTCTTTTTCCCTTCTATCGGCTTACGGCTGATATTAAACTGGGAAAGCGTCATACCGTTATATTTCTTATCCAACCCCTGGATATAAGGACAGAAGTCCTGCTGGGCAGGGATGTGGTAATTGATGATCTGACGTTTCCTGAAGGAACACAGATGAAGCTTCGTTACGGATTCAGCTTTTATCGCCTTAGCTATCTATATGATCTGTGGTCTGCGGAGGACCGGGAGCTGGCTCTGGGATTGTCCTTCCAGATACGCAATGCAACCATTAGCTTTGCTTCGGCTGATGGTGAGTTATTCAGGATTAATGAAGATGTGGGCCCGGTTCCTATTTTTAAGCTGCGGAGTAAGTATCCCTTTGGAAACGGTATGTGGATCGGTACGGAAATAGACGGTTTTTACGCTTCAGGAAAATATATAACAGGAAGCGAAAACGACTTTGAGGGAGCTATCCTGGATGCCTCTGGTCGTGTTGGTTTTGAATTGACGGATCATATAGACGCATATCTGAATATACGTTATGTGGGCGGCGGCGCAAAAGGCACAGATGAAGACGACAAAGGACCCGGGGATGGTTTTACTGATAACTGGCTTCATACAAGTTCGATTTCATTGGGGTTTTATGTCAGGTAAGAAACTATGAGTAAAAAGGTTGCGGTAATAGGCGGTGGTTTAGGCGCGCTGGGTGGTGCTATCCGGCTGGCTTGTATGGGTTTTGATGTCCAGTTGTTTGAGAAAAACGAGAAGCTGGGTGGAAAGACAAACGAGGTGGTATCAGGATCATATCGTTTTGACACAGGCCCGTCTTTGCTGACAATGGATTTTGTTATTGATGAATTGTTTGATTTTGCCGGATTTAAACGGTCTGAAATGCTGGAATTTGTCCCTGTTGATCCTATTTGCCGATATTTCTTTCCCGATGGTTCCATTATGGATGCCAGCGCAGACAGGGAAAAAATGATAGACGAAATCAGCAAATTATCCCCTGAAGACGCGGATTCTTATGATGAATTTATCTCTTACTGTAAAGATATATATGATTTGACCGCCGATGTCTTTCTTTATACGCCTATACATGAAATGGATAAAGTATTAAAAAAAGGGAATTTGTCAACGCTATTTAAGTTATATAAAATGGATCCCTTTCGTTCTGTACATCAAGGGGTATCAAGATATTTTTCCGATCCACGACTTATCCAGTTATTTGACCGTTATGCGACTTACAGCGGTTCTGATCCTTTCAAGGCCCCGGCTACCCTGAATATTATATGCTATGTAGAATATGGTTTGGGGGGATATTATGTAAAGGGGGGGATATATCGGCTTGTGGAAGCCCTTATTAATATGGCGGAAGAACTGGGAGTGGAGATATATACATCCACAAAGGTAGATGAAATTATTGTGGAAAATGATTTTGTCTCCGGTGTTTTTGCTGATGGTGAGAGATTTGATGTGGATTATGTATTATGTGGTGCGGATGCAGTTGTTACTTATAATACTTTGATTAAGGGTTATCCTGTTTTGAAAGATAAAATGAATAGCCTTGAGCCGTCTCTGTCAGGGATAGTCTTTCTTTGGGGTATAAACAAACAAAATCCTGAGCTTAAGCACCATAATATTATCTTTTCAAAGGACTATCAAGAGGAATTCAGACAGATATTCGATAAATGCGAAACACCGGATGATCCTACGATTTATGTATCCATAACCAGCAAGGCAGACCCGGAACACGCATCTTCTGGTGGAGAAAACTGGTTTGTATTGTTGAATATGCCTTATATCACAGATGATCAGGACTGGTCGCTGGAAATAGACAGGATGCGGAAAAAAGTATTGACAAAATTAACTAAAACAGGTATTGATATATCAAATAATATAGAATTTGAGAAAGTATATACACCGCTGGATTTCCTGAATCTTTATAACAGCAACAAGGGAAGCATATATGGAATATCTTCTAACAGCAGGATGATGGCATTTAAACGCCATGCCAACCGGAGTCGTCAAATAAAGGGGCTTTACTTTGCAGGGGGCAGCGTGCATCCAGGCGGGGGCATTCCCCTGGTGCTTCTATCCGGGAAGATGGCGGCTGAGCTTATTGGGGAGGATATGGAATAGAACACCCCTTATGACTGTTAATTTTAGGTGATATACAATAATAATTCTAATCCCCCTGAATTCCCCTTTGTAAAATGGGAGGGACTTGTAGAACCACTTGTTATAGCAATATTTTACAAGTTTATGCAGTAAAAAACCACAAACTTTATAGTGTGGAAATGAGATAAAGAGGTATTATATGAATTTAAAAGAATATTTTGAAAACACACAAGGTCTTGGTATAATAGCGAGTGCGGATGCTGAAGGTAAGGTTGATACGGCGGTATATTCCAAACCTATAGTTATGGATAATGATACTATCGCCTTTATTATGGCTGATAATTTGACTCACAGCAATGTCAAGGTTAATCCCTATACCTCATACATGTTTATAGAGGATACGTCGGGATATAAGGGTAAAAGGCTCTATCTGAAAATGACCAAAGAGGAAACGGATCCGGAGATAATAGATAAATATCTGGATGATAAAAGATATAAATCCATATCAAAGTTTCTGGTGTATTTCCATGTTGATAATATAAGACCTTTGGTTGGTGACAAAGCATAAATTTTACATCCCTGTGTTACATCCCTGTGTTATTGCGAAGAACGGAGTAACAAATAAAGTTTTTAGTCTGTATCAGAAGTTTTGGCTTATCCAGTTTGAATGTGGAAGTGTAAAAAACATTGTCCAATTAAGAAAAAAATATCCTCCATTTTTCATTCCTGCTTCAAGCTTTTTGAAAAAGCTTGAAGCAGGAATGACAAGCTGAGAAAATTTTCAAATTATTACCATACTCAAACCAGAAGAGCCAAAGTTTTCACGGACATAAATTTTATGCTTGGGGTTGGTGATTAATTATTGTGGAGAGAGAAAAATGAGACAGTTTGTCAAGCCTGTGGTAGTGGTTAGCAAGTGTCTTGGTTTTGCCAATTGTAGATATAACGGTGCTATTATAAATGACGATCTCGTAACAAAGCTAAGGGATTATGTTGATTTCATACCTGTATGCCCGGAGATGGAGGTTGGTCTTGGTGTTCCCAGAGAGCCTATACGCATGGTTCAATCAGGGGAAGAATTAAAGCTTATGCAGCCAGCCACAGGTCTTGACATTACCCGGAAAATGGAGGATTTTGCATCTTCTTTTCTGGATTCTGTGGGGTATGCAGACGGTTTTATATTGAAATCCCGGTCTCCTTCATGTGGGTCCAAGGATGTCAAGGTGTATCCAGATATAGAAAAGTCTATGCCAGCTACCCGGAGTGCTGGATTTTTCGGGATGGCGGTTTTGAAAAAATATCCCAACCTTTCGGTAGAGAACGAGGGAAGGCTAAAGAACTTCCAGATCAGGGAACACTTTTTGACCAAGCTTTTTACGTTATCAGACTTTCGAAAAGTTAAAGATTCCGGAACTGTAGCTGAGTTAGTCAGGTTTCATTCAGAAAACAAACATCTATTATTGGCATATAATCAAGAGAAAATGCGAGAGATGGGCAGGATTGTGGCTGATGCCAGCAAAAAGGATATTTCGGAAGTTATTGAAAAATACGAAAACCGTCTCCATGAATCGTTATACAGCTTCTCCAAACCCACCGCAAATATTAATGTATTGATGCACGGGCTGGGATATTTTTCGGATAAACTGAATTCAGAAGAAAAACAATTCTTCCTGGATACCCTTGAGAGATACAGGGAAGACCGTATTCCTCTCAGTGTACCTTTAAATATTCTCAGATCATTTATAATCAGATTTGAAGAGAGTTATCTGAAACAGCAGACATTCTTTGACCCATATCCGGAGGAATTGGTGGAGATAAGCGATTCGGGTAAAGGTAGAAATTTATAATTAATGAATGATAAATATGGACGAAAAATAGATTACCTGAGAATCTCTGTCACTGACAGATGCAATCTCAGATGTGTTTACTGCATGCCTGAAGAAGGTATTTCCCTTATGAATCATAAGAATATTCTCAGGTATGAGGAGATAATAAAGATAAGCAGTCTTGCTTATGAGTTGGGTTTCAGAAAATTCAGGATTACCGGCGGTGAACCGCTGGCCCGTAAAGGACTTACAGAGCTTATAAAATCTATATCATGCCTGGGTAATGATATTGACCTGGCCCTAACCACTAACGGAACGCTTTTAACAAAATATGTCCATGAGCTAAAAGATGCAGGCTTGAAGCGTTTAAATATAAGCCTGGATACCCTTGACAGGGAAAAATTCCAGCAGATCACAAGATTTGACCTTTTCCAACAGGTTATAGAAGGAATAAATCTGGCTCTGGAAGTTGCTTTTGATCCCATAAAGATAAACGTTGTGGTGGTTAAGGGAATAAATGACGACGAAATTCTCGATTTTGTGGAGTTGACAAGAGAGAAAAAACTTTGGGTAAGATTTATTGAACTTATGCCATTCAGCCGCAATAATTGGAGCGAAAAACGATTTGTATCGGCTGATGAAATCAGGGCAATAATCGAGAATCAATATAAGCTGATAGAAATCAAGCGTTCATATTCCGGTTCACCTTCTTATGATTACTCAGTTGATGGACATAAAGGCAAGATCGGTTTTATAGCATCCCTTTCCCACAAATTCTGTGATCAATGTAATCGCCTTAGACTTACAGCCGATGGCAGGCTTTTGCCCTGTCTTCATTCGGATGGGGAAATTGATATAAAAACTCCTTTGCGTTCCGGAGGTACAGATGATGAGATTAAAGCTGTTCTTCACAAAGCCATGCTGGCAAAACCACAGGGTCACAGACTTTGCGAAAATGGACTAAAAATAACAAACAGAAACATGTCAAAAGTAGGTGGATAATAAAAAATGAGTAAAAACCTAACTCATATAGATAAATCCGGCAGAGCCCGGATGGTTGATGTTTCGGATAAAAACGATACCCGACGCACAGCCATCACCCAGGGTAAAATCTATATGCGCAGGGAGACACTGGAGAAAATCCGGGCTTCGGAGATAGCCAAAGGTGATGTTCTGGCAACCGCCCGGATCGCCGGTATCAATGGAGCCAAAAAGACATCAGAACTTATACCACTATGTCATATTATCCTTATAACCGGTGTAGAAGTGGATTTTTCAGATTTTATGGAAAACGATAGAGCAGGGATTATCATCACCGCAAAGGTTACATCCACAGGAAAAACAGGAGTGGAAATGGAAGCCCTTACAGCCGTAAGCGTTGCGGCTTTAACTATTTATGATATGTGTAAAGCAATTGACAGAGGTATGACTATTTCCGAAATAAGGCTTCTGGAAAAAAGAGGGGGTAAAAGTGGAACATGGAAGGCCCAGTAATATAGAGATTAAAGCCGCTATACTGACCGTAAGCGATCGATCTTCCAGAGGTGAAAGACAAGATAAAAGTGGGCCTGTTATCGAGGAAATACTGAAATCTATAGGCGCTGAGATTGTAGAATACAAAATCGTGCCTGATGAAAAAGATGAGATAGCAAGAAACCTGAAAGAATTTGCCCATGTCATGAACCTTGACCTGGTTGTAACTACAGGTGGAACCGGCCTAAGTTCCAGAGATGTTACACCAGAAGCCACCCTCAGCGTTATTGATAAGCGCATACCCGGATTTGAAGAGGCTATGCGGGCCGAAAGTATAAAAAAGACGCCGCATGGTATGCTCTCCAGAGCCGTCTCCGGTCTTTGTAATGAAACCATCATTGTTAACCTTCCCGGCAGTCCCAAAGCCGTTAAGGAGACGCTTCCGGTTATTTTGCCGGCGTTACCTCACGCTGTGGAGATAGCGAGAGGTTAGTTATAAAGAATCTTTAGCAAGTTAGTTATTAAGAATATATTTTTTTCATCCAGCCAGGAATCCCCCCTAAATTCCCCTTTTGGAAAGGGGAACTTGTAGAACCTCTTATAACGATCTTTTACAGCATTATGTAGTAAAAAACCTACCCCTGACAGTCTTATCTACTGGATTCCTGCTTTCGCAGGAATGACAGGTTGAGAGAATTTACAAATTATTACCACACTAAACTCGGAAGAACCCAAAAAAAGAAATAACTCAGGGTGACAAATACAGTAGTCGAATGGCATTTATCATGAACCGAATGATTTAGAATAGACTTAATTACAAAAAAGTTCTTGCCTTGGTAATATAAATATTGTATACTATTCAAATTGAAAATTGAATACAAAACTATTCAGGTGTTAGGGAAGACAGTGTAAATCTGTCACGGCCCCGCCACTGTGACCGGGAACGAAATCCAAATATGCCACCAGCATGTAAATGTCTGGGAAGGTTGGGAAGTAGGATGATCCGGAAGTCAGGAGACCTGCCTGTTAGTTTTTACTTGATGCCTTCGCGGGAAGGTTGACGGTGAGATATATTATCTATTTTTATATAATTTTGAATCCCCGACTTCCTGAGAGGTTGGGTTTTTTTTTGGTTTATTATTTCGAGGTATTTTCTTGTTTAAAAGATTATTCATAATACTTTTCGTTTGTTTTTACAGCTTTAGTATACACGCCCAGGAAAATGAAATAGAGATAATTGAGCTTGATGATATAATCATCAGTGCCACCAGGAATCCAGCAAGTCTTGAAAACATATCCTCTTCATCACATATAATCTCGCCTGTCCAGATACAATCTTCGGCATCCACTAATCTAGGGCAAATACTGGAAACAAGTAATATCCTAAACATATCCGATTATGGGCCGGGGGGATTTGCAATGGCATCAATACGGGGAAGCTCATCTGAACAGGTACTTGTGCTTTTGGACGGGCAGCGGATAAATGACTCTCGCAGCGGAGTTGTGGATCTCAACAATATTCCCCTGAACAGTATAAGCCGGATAGAAATAGTCAAAGGTGGAAATTCAGCCATGTATGGAGCCGATGCTGTGGGTGGAGTTATTAATATTATTACCAAAAATCCTGTATCATCGAAGGTAAAAGCCTGGTCGTCAATGGGTTCTTACAGCGCATATAATTGGGGTATAGAGACATCCAGAACCAGTGATAATGTTTCCGGCCTTGTAACCCTCTCTCAATCCAAAGCGGAAGCGGATTTTCCCTTCAGGGATAAATTTGACAGGGAAATGATACGGGAAAACGCCCAATCCAAAATTAGGAATATTTTTGGTAAGATAAACTGGAATATATCATCAAAGGCTGACCTCAGGGCCTCAGGCGGTCATTCATACTCAGTCAAGGGTGATCCGGGTCCTGTAGGGCTTTATACTCCGGATGCCTCCAAAAAAGATAAAGTAAATGAAATTAAAACCCATTTTAACTACCAACCTTTATCATTTTTCCATTTTAATGTAAATATACAGGGGCGTAAGACCAGTCTCAGGTATATAAATCCAAAGATGCCATATCCCACTGACGATACCCACAAGAACAGGGTAATGGATTCAGAATTCCAGTTCCGATTTCTGCCTGAAACAAAGATACCAATAATTGCTGGCGTATATCTTCGGGATGAAGTCATGGACAGCACTGCCCTGGGAATTAAAAAGCGGGAAACATACAGCTTTTATGCCCAACAGGAAATAAAAAGGGAATTTGGTCAAAATCCGTTCAGATTAAAAGGGATATCCATATTTCCAGCCATCAGATGGGATCATTATTCAGATTTCAATGCAGGTCTAAGCCCGAAAATTGGTTTTTTGACAAGCTTTGGGGATGAAAATTCTCTGGCTTTTAGAGGTAACATTGGAATTTCTTACAGAGCGCCCAACATGAACGATCTATACTGGCCCTCAGATGCTTTTGCTGTGGGAAATCCAGATTTGAATCCTGAGACATCGTTAAATGCCGATGCGGGATTTTATATAAATGTTTCGCAGCAGTCTTTTTTATCTTACATATCGGATTTTCGGCTTGGGTCTACATTATTTAGAAACGAATTTAAAGATAGAATTCAATGGACTCCCGGCCCTGATGGTAAATGGTCTCCTCAGAATTTATCAGAGGCCACATCAACGGGTTTGGAAAGTGAACTACAAATTGAAATACCGTTCAAGCAGATTCCGGATTTTATCTTTCTTGGCTTAAACCATAATTTATTATTCGCAAAGGATATGCTGGACAGGCAGTTAATATATCGTCCTACCAATTCCCTTGGGTACAGATTGCGAATACAGAATAGAGATATATGGTGGCAAGTCGGCGGATCTTATCAAAGCCGCCGCTATACCACCCTTCAGAATACCAAATGGCTTGAGCCATATATTAAACACGATATGCAGATAGGCCTGGAAAGGAGAGTGTGGAAAAATTTAAAAGCAGGCTTTGTTTTTGAGATTAAAAATTTATTTGATACAGAATATCAGATGGTGGCCGACTATCCCCTTCCCGGAAGGGAGTGGAGGGTTAAAACATCATTTGGTTTAGAAGGAGATTGAAATGCAAAGAGTAAGTAATAAGCTTCTTGCCATATTATTGAGTTTGATGTTGTCAGTAATGCTGTTAGGCTGTGGCGAAGATGATGAGGAAGACGAGGAAATAATACCGGAAGTATCAAAGGCGGCATATATTATAAACGGTCTGGCAGAAACCATGTCGGTGTTTGACATTGAGACCAATGAAATGCAAAACGACGTGGTTACTGTGGGTAAATGGCCCAATGATATTAAGATTAAAGAAAATAAAGCCTATGTGGTCAATACTGGTGATAATAACGTCCAGGTTTTTGAACTGGACGGCCTTACCCAGGTTGGCATTATTGACACAGGGGAATTCAGCAGTCCTGAGAAGATAGCGTTTGCAGGAAATAAAGCTTATATATCCTGCAACACCAATAATACTACAGTAGCTGCCAACCTGTCATCATATCAGGTAACAAAAACAATTGATGTGGGGGTTACACCCTGGGGGGTTGCAGCGGCAGGGGATAAGGTTTATGTCTGCAACAGCAACGCTGTTTTTGATCTGGATACCAGTGCCATGTCCTACGGTGACGGCAGTGTAACCGTGATTGATACATCCTCTGATTCTGTTGTAAAAGATATTCCCGTTGGCATAAATGCCACGGAAATAGTGGTATCCGGTAGTGTTGTAGTTGTGCAATGTACCGGCAATTATGCCGATATACTCGGACAGATTTACGTGATTGATTCAACTTCGGATTCTGTAACCCATACTATCGATCTGAATACCACGCCTTATGGCTTGGCCATATCGCCTGATGGCAATGCCTATGTTACAGCCTTTGAGGGGCTTATTGAGGTTGATCTGCTTTCCGGATCAATCGGCGCGCCTATGGCTGATTTTGAGGGTGGATCAGGTCTGGCTTTTGACGACGATGGTAACGGGTATATATGTGTTCCTGACTGGATGGGATCAGGTAATGATCAACTGCTTATTATGGATGCTTCGGGTAATCTGGCTGGAACTTATGCACCCGGTGGAGGTGCGGGGTATGTTGATATAAGGGAATAATTAAGATTTAATCTTTTGATCAAGAGTGGGTTGGGTTTCGCAGACTCAACCCCAAACTACTCAATTATAAAATCAGAATCAATACTGAATAATCTTTGTGCGGCTTTCAAATTCCTTCAGATCGATCCTGCCATCTTTGTAATCTATAGAATCCCTCTTTTTTGCTGTGATCATAAATATACTTACTGAGAATTCTAAAAAATCTGGTTCTTCCAGGTTCAGCGTGGTAAAGATGAGAAACTTCTTTATGCTGTCATTCCTGCTTCAAGCTTTTCAAAAAGCTTGAAGCAGGAATGACAAGCTGAGAGAATTTTTGTTTGTTCTGTTTTTCCAGTTGGAACGACCAATATATGGACAAAAATAATTGTGGGAAAATAAGAAAGGCGAGGTAAAAACCTCGCCTTGGAGGAGGAGCTATGAAACCTGTGCTAACACACAGGGTGAGGGACACTTAACTTTTTCAGGTTTTTCCTGAATATTTTATATCATACTCAAATTGTCCCTCTTTATTTAAATCAGCACAGAATTTATATTTTTCAGGGCTTATTTCTGTGCTGTAAATTGCCTTAGAAACTTCCGTTGTGTTTTCAATTTCTTAGACGTTAAACTCTTTAAACAGGATTACTAGCAAATTCAATTATTATATTATGTTTAACTTATTTGTATTTTATGCCGATATGACAATATAAAATAAGCAAGTTCAAGAAATTTCTTTTAAGTAATCGTTAAAAAATGGATATAATTTAGTTGTCATTCCTGCTTCAAGCTTTTTGAAAAGCTTGAAGCAGGAATGACAGCATAAAGAAGTTTCTCATCTTTACCACGCTAAATCCGGAAGAGCCAATTTTGATAAGTTTTTCCGGGAGTGTCGGAGGGAATCTGAAATGGATAGGGATGATATAGCAAGAAAAGAAAATCAGGTTAAGGAAAAAATCGTCTTAAAAGACCGCATTGATGAGCTTGAAAAACTGGCATCAGACCGCAAAAGAGCTCATAAACTTTTAAAGATCCAGTATGAACTTGGTCAAAGTTTGTATTCTGATCTGGATTTTGACGAGATCCTGGAATTATGCTTTGAAGCAGCTCTTGAGGCTTCGGGTATGGATTGCGGGGGATTATATATTATAGATGAAAAAACGGGAGACCTGGACCTGGCCTATCATAAAGGCCTGAATCCGGATTTTATAGAAAAAAATTCTCATTTCGACGCAGATTCTCCTAATGCAAAGTTAATAAAGCAAGGAGAACCTTTATATACACTACATAAGGAATTGAGGAAAGAACTGGAAAGACCGGAATTAAAGGAAAAAATCAAAGCTATTGCGGTTATACCTATTAAATACGAAGGTAAAGTTATCGCCTGCCTTAATATTGCCTCCCATACTCTGGAAGAATTTACAGATTCTTCAAAAGCTGCCCTGGAAGCTATCGCTGCTCAGGTAGGTCTTCTTATTATAAAATCCAAAATGACACAGAATATAATGGAAAGTGGAGCCCATTTCCGTATGCTTATTGAAAATTCCTCCGATATAATTACCATAATGAATCCTGATGGAACTATTACCTATGAAAGCCCTTCTGTTGAGAAAATTCTTGGTTATCGTCCAGATGAATTGGTGGGAAAAAACTCCATTGATTTCATTCATCCTGATGATGCTGGTATTATTGCAGAAAATCTTATGAAGGCCATGGAGGAAAAAGGTGATAATAAAACTTTAACTTTCCGTTTTCTCCATAAAAATGGAAACTGGCGAATTCTTGAAGGAATAGGTAAAAGTGTTTTTAATAAGGGTCAGATACAAATTATTACTAATTGTCGGGATATTACAGAACGCAAACAGGCTGAAACATCATTAAGAGAAAGTGAAGACCGTTTCAAGATTTTTCTGGATTCTATAAAGGATGT
>WJIO01000242.1 GCA_014730235.1 Candidatus Poribacteria bacterium | reverse complement strand
CTTCTTTGGATGAATTTTCTGAATCCGGAGTTTTTATTAATTCAGAAGTGTCCCGTGAATTGCTGATGACTATATTCTATCCTGATACTGAACTTCATGATGGAGCGATTATAATAAGAGATAGAAAAATTATTGCTGCAAGCTGTACTCTCCCCCTCTCCCAGAGTCGCAGATGGGAGCAATCTATGGGAACCAGACACAGGGCAGCTATCGGTCTTACAGAAGAAACCGATGCAGTGGCTATAGTAGTATCAGAAGAAACCGGAACAATTTCTGTCGCGATGGATGGAGAAATAACACGTTATCTAAACCCGGAAACTCTTTATAATATTTTACTCGATTCTCTTGTTGCCACACAAGAAGAGACTGAAACAACCTCAAAGGTAGTTACTGATGAAGATTCGTGACATATTCAATGACATTGAAATTAAGCTTATATGCCTGCTTTTGTCTATTGTTATGTGGCTTTATGCAAGTAATCCGAGAGGTACTGAAGCTATTGACAATTTTATGTCAATTATCTCCAGGGATAATGAAGGTCTTATAATTTTACATAAAGTTCCAATACAAATTTCTGGTCTGGAGGAAAAAATAAATATAGAACCTAAAATAATTGAAGATCTACAGGTCAAGACTTCTGCCGCTGAGTTAGACCTAGATGATTTTCAGATAATAGTTAATTTAAGCCAGAAAGACATGGAAAAGGGTAAAATTAAACTATCGACAAATAACGTTAAACTTCCGGATGGGTTATCATTTATAAAAGCACAACCCGGTGAGATACAACTAACTGAATAAATTGGTTTTAAATTATGCTGGATGGTAGAAATATAGTAGGTATAGGCCTGGATATAATTGAAGTTTCCCGGATCGAGTCTGTATTAAATCGATGGGGTAGTAAGTTTGAGCAACGGGTATTTACCCCAAAAGAATTGGATTATTGCAGATCAAAAGGTAACTACTACCAGAAGCTTGCATCCAGATTTGCTGTTAAAGAGGCAGTCTTTAAAGCTTTAGGCACAGGCTGGCAGGCCGGGGTAGGCTGGAGGGAAATAGAAGTTACAAATAACCATATGGGCAAACCTAAAGTTACACTTAATGGTGAAACTGAGCGTATATCAAAAAGTCTTGGCGTAAAACTTATACTTGTTTCAATGACTCATACAAAGGAATATGGGGCAGCCCAGGTTATTCTTACTTCCTGATACGTTAATAATAATGGAGTGTTAAATTGATATATAAAAAGATCTTAATTGTTTCTACAGCATTGATTTTTATAATTATCCATATTTCCACAGCTTCAGAAGACAGGTACGGGGTTGATTTTCTTCAAAGGCTCACTGTTGCCCGGAATAACGGTGCGGGATATAGTTCGGCTTCTTATTCCATTGGTGCCAGCGCACTGAATAATAACCCGGCTGGCCTACCCTTTGGAGAATCTAACGAATTACTTATAAATACTCATAAACTGCCGGATATATCTGTAATTATGATGAAACAAAATCTTGATGGTACGTGGGAGGATTATGGAAGGTATGATGTCTTCTCTAACGACATAGGGCTTATTAATTTCAATCTGCCCTTTGGTAAATTTGGCAGTCTTGGTATAGGATTTGCGATTAACTACAATGGAAGGTTTATCAGAGTTGATGAAAACGGTAAAGCTGTAAATTCCTTTTCCCGGGACGACTTTGCCTTTACTCTGGGATATGGGATAAAAGTATACAGGGGAATTTCACTGGGGTTTGATGTAAAAACCGTAAGATCAAAAATACCTCTGGATGAAGAAGACACTAAAGATACTATAGGTCGTACAACAGCAGCAAATATAGGCTTTCTCCACCAAATTGGCAATCGCGTCAGGGTCGGCGCTGTTTTCCAGAACCTGGGAGATGAGCTTTCTTTCAACAGAGATGATATTCCAGATGAACTAAGAAGTCAGGTTTTAATAGGAGCTACCTGTATTATAAAAGATTCAGCCAACACCTTACTTTTATTAAACACCGATATAAATCCACCTTTCAGAGACGGCCCCAGATATAATTTAGGTTTAGAACTGGTTTACGCTGATATATTTATTCTAAGAGCTGGTTATTTCCGAACAACAGATAAATATTATGAACCTCTGGTTAATCTGAACGATGGTTCTTTATTAGACGAAGAAAGAGTTTGGATTAACAAAGGATTTACCTTTGGTCTGGGTTTAAGGTTTGGCAGCATGGAATTTAATTTTGCCCGAACACCCAGGCGAGAACCTCTTTTGCTGGACGGGGAAAAAATGAGGATAAGTGAATCAGATCCAATAATTTCCTTTTCATGCAACGCGAGATTCTAAGAACCAAGAACAAATGACTGAAAAAGATAAAAAATACAGGACAATACGGGATATATCTGTAGCAGAACACAGGATAAAAAAATCCAGATTTATAGGTTTAGCTACCTGCGTTACTACGGAAAATGAAGGCATAAATTTTATTAATAAAATCAGAGAAAAGTATCCAAATGCCACTCATTATTGTTATGCTTTAAGTATAATAGGTTCAGGGCCTCATAAATTGATTCGCAGCAGCGATGATGGGGAGCCGCTTAATTCCGCGGGAAAACCTATACTAACAGCGATAGAATCATTGGAACTGGATAATGTTATATGTGTAGTAGTCCGTTACTTTGGTGGGATAAAGCTTGGTATTGGTGGTCTTATAAGAGCTTACGGTCAGACAGCAAGAGACTGTTTGGAGAATGCGGATACCGTTATATATATTCCAACTGATCGTTTACAGATTGAAATGTCATACGATCAGATAGGTAAAGTTATTAACCTTGTTAAACGTATGCAAGGGAAAATATTGGGTATGGAACAGGATTCTATTGCAAGGGCAGAGGTACTTGTTAGATCGAGTGTAATTCCACAGCTTGAGGATGGTATTAAAGCTTTAAACGGAGATATTGTAATAAAGCAAATTAAGTGAGGAAATAAAAGTGAGGTACACTAAAACACATGAATGGGTTGAGATGGAAGATGAGGATACAGTCACTATTGGAGTAAGTAATCGTGTTATTCAGGATATGGGTCGTATAATTTTTGTTGAACTCCCGGAAGAAGGGGAAGAATTTGAACAGGACGATCATCTTGCATCTATTGAATCTATAGATGGAGAAATGATAAGCGTCTATTCTCCAGTATCCGGTGAAGTTATGGAAATTAATGGTATACTTGAAAATTCCCCTGAGCTTATTAATAAGTCTCCAGAAGGGGATGGTTGGCTCGTGAAAATGCATATTATATCAGCCAAAGAAATCAAAGGACTAATGACTCTTGAGGAATATGAAGATTATGAGGAGGAGGATTTTCTGGACGAAGAAGAATACGAAGATGAAGATGAAGAGGAATATTAAGTAATTTTCAATAATGGTTTTTCAGTTTTCAGCCGCGCTAAAAATCCCTCTCATTCTCTTATTGATGGGGAAAATCTGATAAAAAGCACTGAGTATGATCGGTTCTGGAAATCGGATATTAATCTGTAATGTCATATTTGTTTTTGAAATATGCTTGACTAAATGAAGGAGCTTTTTAAATGAATTTACTTGCAAAATTGAGTATTACAATCATGCTTTTGGGTATTTTAACATTACCCCTTACTGCGGCTATTGATGATGGTTTGCTTTTATACTTCAACTTTGATTCGGCAAATGGTGATGTTGTGGCTGATTTAAGCGGAGGTGGACATGACGGCACGCTGAAAGCGGATGCAGATATAACTGCTAATGCCAAAAATGGTTCAGGTGCTCTACAGATTGAAGGCGGAGACGAAACTATGGAAGTAGAAACATTTGCTGAACTGGAAGAATATCAGGCAAATACATATCTCTTCTGGATTAACTTTACTGCTCCGGCCAGCGGCGGCTGGGATCAGATAATGGCAAAACCAGCTCCTGGAAGCGATAGATCACCCGGACTCTGGGTTACACCGGAAGGTTTGAGCATCCATTATCGCTATAATCCAGACAACCTGGGCCCCTGGGGAATTACAAAAACCGGCAACCAGAACGGTGATTTCTTTGATGAAAACACGTGGTATCATATTGCCGGTGTTACAGCAGATGGAGAAGTTGTATGTTATGTCAATGGTGTGGAAGTAGCCAGAGAAGCTGCACCGGCTGAGATCGCCCAGGGAGCTGGTTCAGATGATACTGGTGGACTGCATGTGGGTAACTCTCCGGCCTATGGAGGCCCGGCTGCTCAATTTATCATAGACGACCTGGCTGTATATAACCGGGCATTGAGTGCGGATGAAGTCGCCGCTTTAATGACAGGTGATCCAATGACCGCTGTTGATGCTTCAGGCAAGATAATATCCGCCTGGGGAAGTATCAAAAGCCAGTATTAGGATAATATTTTTTCGTAACCGATCATACAATAGTAACAGGGATAATTTAATAAATTATCCCTGTTATTCTGGTATTATATATTTTCCAGCCCCAATTCTTCAAGCCCACTCAGGGAAACTTTCATTGCATTGGATGGGCATGCTTCGACGCATTGACCGCAGGCAACGCATTTATCAACCTCAAACGTAACTATCATAGTTTTTCTGTCGGGAATAGATAAAGCCCCGGTGGGACATACTGCCGTACATGCACCGCACATGGTGCACCTTTTTTCATCCCGGACTACATCCCGACTCAGGAGTTGAACGTCAACTTCATTCTCTTTCAGGTAATCTATCCCCTGCTGGTAATTATCATCCTCGCCACTTAATTCTGCCACCAGAACACCTTCCTGATTGGGCATAACCCGGGCAAAGAGGATGTTGAAAACCAGATCATATTTTTTACTCAGCATGTAAATTATCGGCTGTTCGATTAACTTACGAGGGAAACGTAAAACAACCCTCTCTGATACCACTTCTTATCTCCTTATTATTTCTCCCAAGCCTTTCCTGTTGTAAGGGAATATATACCATGTCTTAACAAAACTTCAGCATATCTGGGATTGTGAATACCAGTGCCTCCATCGTATATCACCATGTTATAATTTGATTTGGCTGTTTTATAGGAATTTGAAAGTTTATCAGGTTTTTCTTCCATTAGTTCTTTTAACTGTTTAATCAATTTTTCTATCTTTTTTTTCCATTCAGATACAAGCTTATCAGGCTCATCATGACATTGCAGACAAATCCTTTTATCAACCTCAAAGGTGTGCCCACCTTTGAGCTGCTTTGGATCTTTGTTTAACAACTCAATACGCTTTTTTTCCTCGCCTTTAACAGAATACATATGGCAGTAAACGCATTGGTTTTCCATGATTTCACTATGCCGGGAAGGCATTTCATTAACACCGGACCCGCCGGTGCCGGTGAACATATCCGTCTGGGAATGTTCATGCCGATTATCCCCTGGTCACCCGCCGCAAAATCTGATATGGCAGGATATACAAAGCTTTTCCGCAGGCACGTTCAGGTTGTGTTCAAAGCCGCTGTCGTGCTTATGGCATGCAGAACATGAAACAGGATTAGTAGCTGTTTCCGGTGTGGTTATATTCTTTCGGGATGCCCAGGGGCTATCTGAAAATGATACATAATCAACAGAATGACATTTGAGACAACTGGTTTTTTTGCTTGATTTTTGATCCTTCAAAAGGGTTTTAAGACTTATTGCATGGTCTGACTTTTCCCATTCCTTGTAAGCGAGGGAATCTGAATGACATTCACCGCATTTTTCCGGTGGTTCTTTGCATAACACTGATGATGTTAAAGTAAGAATTAGTGTGATTGTGATAAGTGTTTTTTTCATATTTTATGTGTATTTTTAGTATATGATTCTCATCTTTAACGGTTAAAATGTCAAATAAAAAAGGGTGGGTATTATACCCACCCTTTTTTATAGCATAATACTATGATAAAGTCAATGGATTAGTAAACAACCTTTATATTACCCCATGTTGTGCTTAAGTGATCGACTGGGCTTACAGGTGTAGTTCCAGAGGCAATCAGCTTGGGATCGGCCACACAGCTATGGTCACAGCTATTTCCATCATCTCCGGCCAGCATCT
Organism: Candidatus Poribacteria bacterium; assembly: GCA_014730235.1. GTDB lineage: Bacteria > Poribacteria > DTPJ01 > DTPJ01 > WJIO01 > WJIO01. The sequence goes on along the minus strand of WJIO01000242.1, from coordinate 588 downwards.
GGACAACTAATTCCTGGGCACCGGATGGAATGTCAAATTCTACCTCTACAGGAGCAACATTTTCACCATCGAGAGTTCCGGTAAGAAGCTCTGATCTGAAAACCTCTACACCATCAATGGTAAATACAAAGACTCCTGAACCACCATGTCCACATTCGTCAGGGTCTTTTTCATCGGACATACCTACATATCCATGAAAACTACCGTAATTACCGCCGGTCAATGGATAGACAAAAGTACCGTCAGCATGAGCACCGATACCTCTTTCGAAATATACACCGCCGATGACTATTTCGTTGCGTGTACCGGCCCCCTCACCAATAGTTACATTTTCAGCTTCCAGAGGGCCGCCCCAACCAGTCCATTCAGCAGGATCATTGGAGGGATTAAGACCACAGGCGTTGGGTGAGGGTTGATCACCATTTACCAAAGCCAGGTATGTAATACCTGCCTGGGTGTTTTCTTTTACTTCGCTGATGTAGTCATTTTGCACAGCAGGATCATCTTCAGCTACTTTTTCCGCCGATTTTGGTGGTTCATTGGGCATGTCGCCGCATGTTGCTGCCCAGATGTTTACAACCATAAACT
>WJIO01000241.1 GCA_014730235.1 Candidatus Poribacteria bacterium | reverse complement strand
ATCGTCATGATTCCTGGGGAAGCACTGGCTATGGTTCTGAAGAAGCCACAAATGCGATTTATGGATTTATCTCTCAGTTTACCAGTTATTCAAAGCGAAGAAACCTGGGCTACTTTGACTACCGGAACAGATTTGGAAATCAGGGGCATTACTTTGAGTATGACCGGTTGACGGGTGAATTTTTTGTGCCAGGGACAAATACAATTGTTAATCCCTTTGCACATATGATGAATCCATCATCAAATAGCAATCCAGAAGGCGAATCCATAGATCCAATCTCAGCAGGTTTATGGGTAGCCGGATTCAACGTGACGATGTCGCTAGAAAAACTTGGTTTTATACGTTCCAATGTTGAATTTCTACAACACAGAAGTAATAAACTTGGATTAGGTTTAGATTATACTGATGAGTTCTTAAAACTTGGGAAAGTCACAAAGGGAGTCAGGATTGGTGGTGGTTTATTTGCAGCGATGAGCATTGGGCATGATTATATTCAGACAAGTGGACCAAATCCAACTATGTCTGCTGGTAAATTTTGGACAAATACTGGATTTACTGTGCTAGGATTTGCCGGATTTTCGGGAGCATTTGCTTCAAGTTTTTATTTTGGTGTTGATACCTTTGTTCCCGGGGGGTGGCAAACAGTATTCGAGTGGCAATATCAACAGTATATGAATAATGTTGTAGGTGGAGTAAATCAGAACCCATGGTATTTTGGTGGAAAATAGTCTAAATTAATGATATATTATTTATACTACCGGTTATTACGATTCTTTGAAGCAACAGAGAAAATCTTTACGCCTGACGGACATAGAATGCCTGAATATTTAGCTTTTATAGCGTTTTGCTTGTTATTAATATTTAATGTTGCTACAATTAATATCTTGATTTGGCGAAAATATCAGATTCATGGTTTGTTAAGTAATAAGTTATCTGTATTTGGATATAACGCAGGGATTATTATTATCAGTTATTTGATTTTGATGTATAAAAAAAAATACAGAGAAATAATTAAAAAATATAATAGTGAGAACAGAAGGAAAAAACTTCTAAGCAGTATATTGACAGTGCTTTACGTTATTTGCACTTTTGTGCTAATGATTATTATTACTTCGATAAATTTTTCTGAATAAATTTTAATCAGGAGCCGTATAGCGAGAAGCACGACTGGGATATGTTAATATTTATCAAGCTCAGGAATTCGATCTATGAAGCCAGTTGTTGTTTGATTTTGGCTTTACTGATATCGATACGCCCTAAACAACCCCCTGAAATACACCGACCCCTCAGGATATAAAATCGGAATACTGGCACAAACTCCAAGCGGCCTTATGGATGACTATCCGGATCTGAACAGATGGGGTGGTGGTGGATCCAGCCCATCTATTGACTGGTGGGAATCGATGAAAATGAGGCATCAGGCTTTTGTAATCGGAGGCCTGATATCGAGTCATCCTTCCCAGGGGTGGTCTTATGACCGGGGATCTGGCAGTTACATCAATAGATATACCGGGGGCACAATGAATGCCTCAGACTTCTCTTCAACGTATTTTTTCGGTGCTTCTGGCAGGTATTCCTCCGCAAGGAATGGTTCATATTCAGGATTGGGTACAGGCATTAGAGTCATGTATGAGACCGCATTCCTCAATAGCAATGGTAAATGGATTGGCAATGGCAACTATGGTTTCATTACTGTTGGTATTTTGGAAGTTGATCCATTCAATCAAATTCCAAATCTCAGTGAGCTAAATTGGCTGGGAAGACAAATACAGAAGCGAGCAGGCTCAGAATTTAGCCAACTAATGTTCGCGAATTATTGGACCGGTGGTGGTGATGTCACACTTTCTACAAATCGATTCAATGATATTGCCCAACATGCGAATGGTTTAGGTATGGGCACCAGGGTGATATATAATAATCAAGAAGCAATTCGACGTTATGTAAGTTTTTATGATTCTGAATACTCACGTGTATTCGGAACTGCAAGAATGTATTATGACCTGTCAGGAAATCCTATAGGTTTTTTTGATGTATATGATTTTAATCCTTATCCTATTCGATGGAATAGTTTCTTTGATGCACAATTGAAAACCGAATTAATTGATATGGCGAGTTGGTTTAACTTGACAGATAGACCGTTCAATATTAGATATCCTTAATAAAGATCTGGATGAAGAAAAAAGTATTAATCCTCATATATGTAATTGTAACCCTTGCATTGATTTACATAGTTCTGTACAGATATTTACCTCCTTATAGCCCAACTAAAGTTGTTAATTTGATTGGTGGTATTAAGGTTTCAAATAGAGTTAATTTCGAAAAGAATAGTTCCTTTTATTCATTCACTGGTGAGGGTTCCACAGAAATTATTTTAAAACTCACCCAAGATCAGTATTCAGAACTAATTCGAAAAAACAAGCTTGAAGATTTTAATGAGCTACCAATATCAGAGAAACTTCCTGAGACTTTACCTGAGAAGTATTTTATTTACATGGATGTTAAATCTTTAAATAAGTCTGATAATGTCCTATTTGATTCTACCAAAACTGAAACTTCTGGGTACTATCGGTTTAAAAAATTCAGCAATAATGATAGTTATAGAATTACCATAATTGATAGAACAAATCAAAAAATCTTGATATATTCATTCAATGATTAACGAGAATTTAATCTGTTAATTACACCTATGCCCTAAACAACCCCCTGAAATACACCGACCCCTCAGGATATCTTTTAATATCATTGGCAGTAAGGAATTTTACCTCGACACTTTTTGAAAGAAGTGGCCCCTTTGGCGGTACATGGACCTCAGGTGGTGGTTTTGAACCGTTTGCTTCCGGCCGGGATGCGCTGAACGAGGGGATAGGCTTTGTGAATCGTCATGATTCCTGGGGAAGCACTGGCTATGGTTCTGAAGAAGCCACCAACGCGATTTATGGATTTATCTCACAGTTTACCAGTTATTCAAAGCGAAGAAACCTGGGCTACTTTGACTACCAGAACAGATTTGGTAATCGGGGGCATTACTTTGAGTATGACCGTTTGACGGGTGAATTTTTTGTGCCGGGAACAAATTCTGCAGTTAATCCGTTCGATCATATCCAAGGCAATAATCATGCCCCCAATCGATCAAATCCTGATATATGGGATCCCATATTAGCAGGTGTCTCATTAGAATTTGCAATACCTGCATTCGGGCGATTTCCAGGTTGGGGTGTAGGATATGATGTCGGCTTGATTGCAGATAAGAGCCTAACAGGTATTGGTTTATATCAAACATACAAAACTCCAAGACCAGATGAAGGTGGTTTTTCCTTGTCAATAGCCCCAGAGATATCATATACAATCAGGAGACGCTTGGATAGGCAATTTTTTATTGAAGATCTTGATGGAGTTGGCACATCGTTTTCTTTAGGTGTTCTGGTAGGAGTGGAAATTGACTCTCCATTTTACGGTTATAATATAGAAACTGACTATAACATATTTGGTCTTAGCTTACCAACAAAATGGAGTATGGACATTGGCTATACAAATTGGGATACACGTACATATATTACACCATTTTTTAGAAAATAGCCATGAAATTCCGCGTCTGGCCTTCATCAAAAAAATACTTTATTCCATTATATATCCTAATAATTATTGTTGCTGTCTTCAAAGCAATTCATGATCAACAATCCAGAACGAATCAATTCAAACAATGGTGGCTAAATGAAAGCTTTAGAGGTAGCATCCATGATAAATACATTGATGAAGAAAACCACATGAACGAGGCTCTAATAATCAGCCATGATTCAGATACTGTTTTAACAGGCTGGAAAACAGATGATAGCGGACTTTTTGATTATTGTCAAATAGGGGATAGCATAATTAAGGTTGAGAATTCTCTAGAAGTATATATCATTAAGGTTGATGGATCAAGAAGGAAATTTAATACATATAGTCATTTAGAAGATTGATCCTGTTCGGTGGTACTTAAATTGGGTAATCACATATTTCTGGAAACGAAAGCCTCGGAATGCTCCGGGGCTTTTCTATACCGCTTTATTTTCTACCTGGTTAAAAGAGAAGCTTTGAATCTCTGTCTGTTGTTGTGCATGTTCAATGGTCATGCTGACTACGTTACCATTTTTATCCAGTTCCACCAGAACGTTTTCATTCAGATCTCTGGTATGGGCAATTTCATTGTTGTTGAAATTAACCAGCAGTGTATCAGTATCTTTGAAGTAAGTAATATTCATATCAGTCATTTTTGTAATCCCTGTCAAAGAAAGCGTTGTGTATCGTTTGATGGTCTTCCAATACCACGACGCGTAAATACTTGTCAGCTTCTTTAATGTACCCCCACATTCTTTTTCTTCCGTCGGTCTGAATTTCCTGATGTTCGGGGAACCGGTACACCTGTTCAATCCATTCCATCTTAATATCCTTTCTGTCGGGCCGTTGCCTGGTATGCAGGAAGTAATTTGAGAACTTCAATTTCTGCATGGATTGTCAGGCCGAATATGCCTGCCTTGTTTTAGCATCACGGATATATGTATCCATCAAATCAAAGAGAGTCTTTTTTTTCTCTTCTTCGAGCAGTTCCAGGTCTTGTATCCTCTGTAATGTTTTTTTATCAAAATGGGCATTGATACCTTCTCCCACCAGGTAATCCAGAGACACACCGAACGTATCTGCAATTTTTTTTGCCGCTTCGATAGAAGGGACGGCTTCGTTACGTTCGTATTTACCGACCATCTCGCGGGATACTCCGCATTGTTTTGAGAGATCAGTCTGAGACCATCCTTTCTCTCTTCTTAGCTTGGTAATAATGTTGCCTGTGTTCATATTTTGCCTAAAAAATGTCTGATAGTTCAACAATAGAGCAAATTTACGGAAATATCAGACATAAATAAAGCGGATATTACTTGACAGATTTGGAAATATAATATATTTTTGTGTCTGATAGTTCTCATCTAAATATTTTTACTTTTTTCAATGGAGTTAACAGAAATCAAACAACACCTTCCCATCAACACGGTTCTGAAGCACTACCACCTTCAGAGCGACCGCAACCACCGCCTTCACTGCCCTTTTCATGATGACAAGACCCCGAGCATGCAGGTTTACCCTGAGACCGGTACCTGGACCTGTTTTTCGAGTAACTGCGAGGCCGGCAGCGGCGACCAGGTGGATTTTATTATGCGGATGGAGGGGATCACCAAACATGAGGCTATTTTGAAGGCCAAGAATCTGGCCGGGCACGTAGAGCCTGCACCCCATAGGGTGAAACTCCTTCCCACCAACTCTACCACAACTCCTGAACAACGAACAGAGATCCTCACGAAATCTTTCACTCATTTTGTCCGCAGCCTGGCCACCAGACCTAAACAGGCCACCGATTATCTGGACTCCCGATCGTTGGATTACAAAAACCTCTCGGTAGGTTACGATGCGGGCACCCTTCATAAACGCAAAGGAATCACAAAGGACCAGAAGCAGGCACTACTTCAGGTCGGGCTGATCAAGCCGGATAAGTTTGGGAGGGAGGGGAATTACTACACCCGGTTTAATGGATGCCTTGTGTTCCCTTTGCTGGACCCTTCGGGCCAGGTTGTCAGCCTGTACGGCCGTCATACCACAAAGCAGGAGCACCATTACCTGGAGGGTGATCAGCGGGGGCTGTATCCCGGCTATCCGGATCCGGGGGTCTCAAGACTGATTATTACAGAAGCCATTATTGATGCAGCTACCCTTGAGCAATTGCCGGAGATACCAAAGCAATACGGGATACTGGCCTTGTACGGTACGAATGGTTTTACCGCAGAACACCGAACAGCGATCGCAGAGCTGAAGGATCTTAAAGAGATAATCCTGTTTTTTGATGGGGATGCTGCCGGCCGCCAGGCTATAAAACGCACCTCAGCGCATTTTTTTATAACCAACAAGGATATAAAAGTCAGTGTGGTGGATACTCCCAGAGCGGAAGATGTCAACAGCCTGCTTCAGCTGCATAGCCCTGAGATCTTCACTCACCTTTTGGAAAACCGCAGAACCTACCATCTGGAACCGGAATCTTCTTTTTCAACTGAAACGGAATCATCGGAAATAAAAAACGAAAACTCAATTGAAAATAAAAAAGAGGACAAGCCTTCTGTGCCAGCACCGGAAATCTCCACTGAACCTACTCCAAAGCTTAAGGTCAGCGCGGATTATATGCGCTATGAGACTGACCGCCTGCAGATCACCCTTTGGGGCGGAATCGAGACTCATACGGTAAGCCGCCTTCGTGCGACGCTACATATCCATCTTCGGGGCAACGAGTATGCCAGCTTCCGTGATACGGCGGATCTTTACAGCCATAGCCAGAGTGACCGCCTCATAAAGCAGGCCTCGGAAAAGCTGGAGATCAGCAGCAGTGTAGTTGGAAATGCCATAGCGGGCCTTACGCGCGCTTTGGAGGGTTACCGGCAGCAAAAGCGGGAGGAAAAACGACGATGTGAGCAGCTGAAGGCCGAAAAGGGCAAGGACAGTTTTCCCTCGGGTCAGATGCAAAGGGCCTCCCGGTTTATGAGCTCTGCGGACCTTACCCGCCGTACCCATGCCCTTTTTGGCAACCTGGGACTGATCGGCCAGCAGGACAATGCTGCACTGTTGTTTTTTATCTTTCTGACCCGCTTTTTTAAAAATCCTCTGCATGCCATCGTGATGGGCAGCAGCGGATCCGGCAAGACCTATCTTCTGCAGGGGGTTGCCGGGTGCGTACCCCGCCAGCATATCCATGTTACCACCTCGCTTAGCGAAAACACGCTTTATTACACCCCGAAAGATTTTTTAACCCATAAGATCCTGCTTCAGGAGGACCTGGACGGAGCCTACAATGCCTTGCTGCCGCTTCGCGAGCTTATGAGCAACCAGGAGATCTCCCGCTTCTCTACGCGCACCAACAGCCGCACGGGCGAAAGCCAGCAGGTGTACCTTCATGTTGAAGGACCGGTATGTGTTGCCGGAGCCACCACGCGCGATAAGATCTATGAGGACAATGCCAACCGCAGTTTTTTGATCCAGATCCAGGAGAACCCCCGTCATGAGGCCGAGGTATTGGAGTACCAGGGAAGGGTGGCGGCAGGGCTTGTCAACATGCAGCATCATGAGGATGCGATCCGCATGTTAAAAGCCTGCCAGCTCTTGATCCGCCCCATGGAGGTGATCATACCTTTTGCACCTGCGTTGGAACTGCCGCCGCATGTTTTTAAAAAGATGCGGACAAAGAACCACTACCTGACCCTAATAAAAGCCATTACGCTGTGGAACCAGAGACAAAGGGAAGAAACCACGGACAGGGAAGGCAATACCTACGTTACTACCACCCTGGAAGATGTGGAGTGGGCAAATTTTTTGAGCAAAGAAAGCCTTTTAAGAAAATCCGATGAGCTTGGCGGTAAGACCCGCGGCTTTTTTGAAAACCTCAAAGCCCTTTTATATGAAAACCAGGAGGGCAACCCGGTGTTTTATGCCAAAGATATCCGAAAACATTTTCGCCTTCATCCCATGCAGCTGAAACGCTTTCTGGATGATCTGGAAGGAAGAGGGTTTATCAAGTGTAGAAGCCGCAGCAATAAAACGGGCAACGAGTATGAGGTCTGCGTCTGGGACGACTATGAAATGTTAAAAAACGGGGTCAATATGCTGGACAGCCTGGTGGAAAAGCTAAAAACAAAGACTCTAACCTCCTGCGTATCATGAGCTTCACATAGCTTCACAGGGGTTCACATGAGCTTCACACCCTACAATGTGAAACTCCCAGCCCTCTGAGGGCAAGGCTTGCGGGGCTTTTTAAAGTGAGTTTCACAAGCTTCACAGGGGGGACAAGCAGCACCCCTTTTTTACCCGCCTCACACTTTACTTTTTTTTCAACTGAGATTTTTCAAACCAATGATTACCGAGCAGATCCACAGCAAACAGTTTATTACTCTTGAAAAGGATTTTTTACGCTGGCTGCAAGCCCTCGGGTACAGCCCTTCGACGGTCCAGACAAGAAAAAGGAACATCCGGGAGTTTTTGTTGTACCTGGAGCGCTCAGGGATTACTTCAGTTGAAAAGATAACAGCGTATAAGGCGGGCCGCTTTGTACGTTACCTGAAACGCCGGCAGAACAAGTTGCATGGAGCGGGCCTGAGCAGTGCCACGATCAACGTGGGAGTAAGCTCGGTCAATAAGTTCTTTGAATACCTTCGCCAGAGCGGCACCGCCGGGTCCTTTACACTGGACAACCTGTCCTATCTTGAAGAAAACTACCATCCCCGTGGGATCCTCACCAGGGGGGATATCACGTCCCTGTATGATGCCACATATTACCAGGGGCATTTTACCCGGTCTGAGCCCCGGGCTCTGCAACGGGCCATCTCACAGCGTGACAGGGCCATGCTGGGAATCTATTACGGATGCGGACTGAGAAGAAGCGAGGGAACAGGGTTGGATGTATCGGATGTGCTTACCCAGCGAGGCCTGATCCTTGTTCGCAAGGGTAAGGGCAGCAAGGAGCGCTACGTGCCGGTATCTTTAAGGAGCCGGGAACATATCACTGAGTACCTGCTGGTGGGAAGACCCTTTTTGGTATCGACATCTTCTTTTTCAACTGAAGGCTTTTTTGTAAACCAGTTCGGCGGGCGGTGCAGCGACCAGGCCCTGACGCATAGTCTCCACAAACTTGTCAAACGAAGCGGCAGTGTCAGTTTGCAGGAAAAGCGCCCCTCGCTGCACACGCTTCGCCACTCCATTGCCACCCACCTGATGCAGTCGGGCATGCAGATCGAGATGATCCAGCAGTTCCTGGGCCATGAGTCCCTGGAAAGCACGCAGATCTACACTCACCTGGACAATGAGTTTTAAGCGTTACCGCCAGGCCGGCGGATACTCCGAGAGCAGCATAAAGGTCCAGGACAGCCATATAAGCCAGCTTTTATCATGGTGCACTCTCCAGAGCATCGAGCCGCAGGGTATCACCTACAACCAGGTCCTGGAATTTATAGATCACCAGCGCAAGCGAGGCATTAAGCATCAGAGCATCGCAGGGATGGTAAACTCCATAAGGATTTACTTCGATTACCTGGTAGAGATCGGTTGTGCCACCCATAATGTTTTCCGGCGGATCCGGCTTCGTCAGGCGGGCCGAAGGGCATTGCCGCAGGTGCTGTCACAGCAGCAGTTGGAGAAAATCTACCAGGCCTTTGCAAACCTTCCCTTATGGCACCACCGCTCGAGCCGTGCCAGGCTGATCCATCAGCGCGATACGGTGGTACTGGGGCTGATGATATTCCAGGGCCTGGACAGCGGGCAGCTATCCCGCCTGGAGCCTGCGCACCTGAACCTTGAAAAAGGGACACTCTATGTGCCATCCGGCAGGAAAAGCAATGCCCGGATCCTTGATATGCACACCATGCAGGTCCTGGCTATGAAAACCTATCTGGACAAAACCAGGCCGCAGTTGATCCAGATGCAGAAGCAGGATCCCGGGGCTTACCTGTTTATGGTTAAAAAACCCGGTGAAATGGTCGCAAGGATTATGCGTGGGGTAAAAAGGATCGATCCCCAGGTTACGGGTAGCCGGCAGATACGCTCCAGTGTGATCATGGGCTGGCTGAAACGATACAACATCCGCCAGGTGCAGTACATGGCAGGTCATAAAAGCATCCGTACAACGGAAAGCTACCGCCTGCAGGATCTTACGGACCTTACCCGCCAGCTGGAGCTGTTCCATCCTTTGAGATAGTAAAACATAGATGGATATTAATCCGTAAATTTGTATATGTAATGAAGGCAATCATGAATCTACAGGCGAAAAAACTGGAGTTGGTCCAAATGATCCTAAATACCGAAAAGCCTTCTGTGCTGGCTAAGGTGGAAGCGGTATTTAAAAAAGAGAAGGGATCTGACTGGTGGGATGAGATCAGTGAGGCTGAAAAGGCGGCTGTCGAAAAAGGCCTTGCTGAGGCGGATCGAGGAGAACTGATACCCCATGAGGAAGTGATGAAAAAAGTCCGGGACAAATACAACCCGGACTAATGGAGATCCTCTGGACACCCACAGCAAGGCATACATATTTAAAAATCCTTGATTATCTGGAAAAAGCCTGGACTGAAAAAGAAACCCAAAACTTCATTAGCGAGGTTGATTGTCTGCTGGAACAACTCAAGCAAAACCCTGAGATGTTCGAGGAATCCAGGAAAAAGCGGAACGTCAGAAAGGGATTTGTCACCAAGTACAATACCTTGTATTATCGGGTAAGGCCACGGAAGAAGGAATTGCAGTTACTTGTCTTCTGGGACAACCGGCAGGATCCTGAAAAACTGCCCTACTAGAGAATCTGTCCCCACAAAACAAAATCCCCGCCTCTCGCTGACGCTCAAGGCTCGCCCGGTCTTTTGTTTTGTTCCCCCTGGCCGCCCCTGCTGTTTTGCCCTGGTTAAGGGGGCAAAACAACGGCTAAGACTATTTAACATAACAGCATCTTATAGTAGCCCGGTGGTACTGACCGGGTCAAATCAAAAACGACGATCTACGCCTTACCAGTTCTCCATCCTGAAATACAAGCCGGGTCCTATAAGGCAATTATGTTAAATAGCGCCCGCGCCAACACGCCCAAACCCGTAGTTCCCTGGCTTGGTTGATGAAACCCCGGTGATAACGGTATGCGGGCAGGCAAAGGGGCTGCTTAACATAATGCCGTATTATAGGCCAATCACCGGGAGAACCAGGTACTGTAGATCCGGAACCGCCTGCAAATGAACAGCCAACATTAGTTCTGCGTGTTGCGACTATAATGTCTCATTATGTTAAGCAGTCTTGGGGTTGCGCTGCCCCGGCCACTCCAGCCGGGGGCAAGCAACAAGGTGGGAGGCGAAGGGGAGCAGCTGACGGCGAGGGGATATGAACGGGCCGGCAGCTGCGCGGAGACAGGAATTATACCGGCTTTTCTGTTTTCAACTGAAAAGAAAAAACATAACTTTATAATAGATGTTTAGCGAGTCCCATTATACAGCCTCGGTTGCTCAGCAGTACAGTTATTTTGTAATGCAGGATCCAGTCGCCGAACAGAAGACAAAGGATCCTGTACTTACCCGTGTGTACAAAGAAAATGGGGTTATTTATTGCGCGAGCTCGACCTCAAAGGGGGTTTACTGCTATCGATATGCCCTAAACAACCCCCTGAAATACGCAGACCCTAGCGGGTATAAAATCGGAATACTGGCACAAACCGCAAGTGGCATTCAAGATGACATCGGACCAATTGGCAGTGCTGGTGGTGGAATTAGCTGGCCTCGCTATGGGACGCTTCATAGTCCCAGGAACGATTTTGAATATGATATAATGATGGCTAATACGTTATCTCAATATGGATTTACTGATGGTTATCAGGAAGTTAAATGGAATCTTCAATCAGGAAGGTACAATAGAAGTCTGAAATACCGCTGGGAGCAGGTTTATATCAATCCAAACCTGAATCCGGACCCAAGTGATCGAGACTACATCATCAGCGAGGTTAGTACAGCTATGAGGAAAGTATGGTATTATGAAACATTAACTTCTCAAAATAGCAATCCATATAATAAAACTCATGGATTGCCTGTCTATAGTGTGCAAGACTTTTGGATTGAGAATCGAGATAGATCATATTTTCAAATTATAAATCAGGAACCAAGAAAAGACGGATTGCCAGGTGGTCCTACAATGAGAATGGTAATAAATCCTAATGATGGAAGAATTATGGACATGAGACATGTAATGGTCGTTGGTTTTGGAGGAACAATGGTTTATCAGGGAAATCCAGTAATGGGAAACGTGCTTGGTCTTGGGATAGAGTTGATTCAGTGGTTTGGACCATATTTTGGCAAGGATATAAGAGGTAGTGCATTTGACAGACAAGATATTTATTCAAATAAGGTAGGTTCCTCATTTGGAACTTACTATTTCTATACAGGTAAATTCACAAAAGATTGGTCAACATCGTTTCATAATTGGCTAATTTATAGATAAATGAAAACCTTTGCCATTGTATATACGGTACTTTTACTTACTATCAGCTGTTCTTCAGGTGTTTCTAAAAGTAATGCTGAAAACATAAATAAGGTTGAAGTAGGTATGACACTTGACGAGGTTAAACGGATTATGGGAGATCCAGAAAAAACTATTATACACTCGTTTAATATTGATGAATACGAGTTGCTCTACCTATCACCATCAGGGTATTCTGATCATTTTCGAGTTTTTGTTTCGAGGAAGGATAGTGTAGTTATCCGGATTGGTAATGGTTTATAAAAATTGGAGTTTAGTGATTTTCAGTTCTTACTACTATCGATATGCCCTAAACAACCCCCTGAAATACGCAGACCCTAGCGGGTATAAAATCGGAATACTGGCACAAACCGCAAGTGGCATTCAGGATGATATAGGACCAGCTGGCAGTACTGGTGGCGGAATAAGCTGGCCACGTTATGGGACGCTTCATAGTCCCAGGAATGATTTTGAATATGATATGATGATGGCTAATGCGTTGTCTCAATATGGATTTACTGATGGTTATCAAGAAATTAAATGGAATCTTCAAACCGGTAATTACAATCGAAGTCTGAAATACCGCTGGGAGCAAGTTTATATCAATCCAAACCTGAATCCGGATCCAAATGATCGAGATTATATCATCAGCGAGGTTAGTACAGCTATGAGGAAAGTGTGGTATTATAATGCCCGTTCTGTTTGGAATGATCCATCAACCTTTAATGGAGGAACTATTACCTTTATTTATAGGTTAGGATTTACATACCAAAAGGAAACCAACTTACTTGGGTTTGGTTTTGAAACATTTGAATTTACACCTTATGCAAGATTTATTTCAGCAACGCTTAGGGAAACAGGAAGGTTTAAATTTGAAACAGGGGGTATATCATCCCTTAAGTATGGTGTTTCTATAGCTAATATCTCTGGCAATTTTTATTGGAATAGACCTTACAATAAATTGGATCTTCGAATTCATATAGGAACTGTTGACATCGTCCCGTTTGGAGAAACAAAACTAATATTTAATCCATTTTCTTTCGGTAGATCAATCAATTTCTATAATTCAATTGAAACAGAGCTAAATGTTCCATTGATAAATATATGAGTCCACTATGAAAAGTGGAATTTGTTAAACGATAATTTTATGTATGAATTCACGAAAATCTCAAAAGATGTTTGACACCAGCTAAAAACTAACCCAAAAACGGTTTTTTGATCGTTGTTTCGAGAAAAAACCGGCT
>WJIO01000240.1 GCA_014730235.1 Candidatus Poribacteria bacterium | reverse complement strand
TTCAACCGGAATTCTAGCATGAATTTTATGGCAAGTCAAGCTAATACTCACTTTGCATCATATTCCAAAAAATGTTGCACATTAAATCCTTTACTGGATTTCAAAGTTCCGGCTAAGCTTTTCAATGAAACACATAATAACTTTTAGAATATATGCAACTAAAATTTCATAATATTCTCTGAGTAATAAAAATACCGGATGTATCAATAAACACCCGGTATTTTTATTTAAAAAGGGTGGCTCTTACAGATTCAGTGGGGTAAAGATAGAAACTTCTTTATGCTGTCATTCCTGTCTGCGCAGGAATGACAAGCTGAAGCAATTTTCAATTATAAACATACTGAACCCTGAAAAACCAAAAGGATTAACCAATCAGATTTAAAGGTATGTTCCACATCCAAATCAGAATGTATTTAACCCAACTCCGCCAATAAAGTCAGCTTTAATCCTGTATCCATAAGCTATCAATTCTGCAGTCCTGATAACTACATCAGGTATGGCTTTATGACTGTTCATAATAATATCAAGAATGGTGTCATTAAATGGCGAATCTTCCCTTACTGAAATCCTTTCTTCAATACTATTCTCCAGTTGTTTTCCCTGAGCCATTATAGTCCTTTCAAAAGACTTATTTTCCGCCTCCACCTGAGGCGATTAGAATCCCCAGTATAACACCAAGTGCAATACTAACATAAGGATTCGCTGTACCTGCTCATTTAAATCCGCCCGGAGATGATAATTTGGAGGTAAGTTGATTCAGCAAAAAACCAACCCCCCCGCCTATTAATGCACCTAATATAACCTTTATAACCATATTTTTACTCCTGTTTAACAATTAATGAAATCCTCCATAAGAGATTTTATATTATTCATTGACATGATACCTAAAAGGTGCTAAATTTCTATTGATGCTTTCAATAATATTTAACCTTAGAGATTACCAATATTATTCCTGATGTTCGCTTAATAAATACCTGCCTTATCAGAGTCATTAAATAAATGAAAATTATTGGATATATATTCACCTTTGCCAGCCGATTGATATTGTTGATTGCTGGCATACTACTTTTGCTGATAACTATCCCCCACAAAGACCCTTGGAATATGTCCCTTGTCTCCATAAAAGGCGACAAAGGTCAGGAAATCACAATAAGCTTTCCCATAAAAAAAGATATTAACATAGGGCCAGTCCAGTTTCCTATCAAAACATCAGCCAAAAAAATATTTAAAACAACAGGTTTATGTCTCATTGGTCTTACAATTATAACCTCATCGGGCAGAAAAGTCTTCATAAATTATCTGAAAAATCCCAAATATGTACCCGCTTTTTTAGTATCAATGGCCATGTTCGTTTTTACCCTAAAACCCACCCAAAGCGGGATGCCTATAGTCTTATATACCACATTAGGAGGTTTAGGCGTGTTGTTTTGCTCAGTGGGCATTTTTCCTCTGGTAAACTCGATAGGCCGACGAAGTCCGGGAAAGTTTATCTATAAAGTCTCAGTCAATATCGTTAATTTTATACTCAATATGAGGATTGAGTTATTTTTGCTAATCGTATTTGCCCTGGCGTTTACAGCCACAAATCTTGGTTCATATTACCTTTTTGAGCATATACCCCATATACAGGATAGTCTGGATCAGGTTTTTCATGGTAAGATTTTCTCTATTGGAAAACTCACAGTTCCATCCCATAAATACAAAGAATTTTTTGATTTTACCCACATGATTAACGATGGTCGCTGGTATTCGGAATACCCGCCAGGTCATTCATTTCTCATGATGTTCGGGGTAATGATGGGTATTCCCTGGATAATAAATCCTTTGTTGGGTTCTTTAACAGTTGTTGTATTTTATTTTTTGGGGAAGGAATTGTATGACGAAAAAACCGGAAGACTATCGGCTTTACTGGGCTTATTTTCTCCTTTTATAATTTTCATGTCGTCGGAGTTTATGTCCCATGCCAGCGCGTTATTCTGGCTTTCCCTCTTCGTGCTTTTCTTTGCCAGGTCGGTTAAATACAGAAAAAACTGGCATCCCCTGGTGGCAGGATCAGCTTTGGGAATGGCCCTGAATGGAAGACCATTGACATCTCTGGGAATATGCTTTCCCTTTGCTATTTATGCCCTTGTACTCTTGATAAAACGTTTCAGAGAGTATATAGTCAGATTATCTATTATGCTGATAACAATACTGGTCTTTTTGTTCATACTTCTGTTATTCAATTACCTCACCACCGGAGATGCCATGCTATTTGGTTATGTTGTCAAACACGGCGAAGGCCATAATCCAGGATTCGGTCACAGTGGTTGGGGTGAACCTCATACACCTTCTAAGGGTTTACGTCAGAATCTGAATAATCTGAACGCACTCAACAAATATCTATTCGAGTGGCCCATACCATGCCTGTTCTTCATGTTTTTGCTTTTCATTTCCATGACTAGGAACAAATGGGATTACATGCTTTTAGGTGCTTTCTGGTGTTTGTCAATTTCATATTTCTTTTATTGGTTTCAGGACTGGTGTTTTGGCCCCCGGTTTATGTATGAATCCACTCTAGCAACGGTAATTCTGACATCCAGAAGCCTTATAAGAACACCAAAACTGGTTAACGACATTTTTGGTTTAAAAACTTCTTTAGCTAAAAGCAAGGGAACCGTTGGTTTTGTAATAATATTTTGCTTTGCTATCGGCCTTAGTTTCCATATAAAACCTTTGGTAAATATCTATTCTAACAACTACTGGGGGGTAAACGCCTCCGTATTAAAAGCAGTAAAAAGTAGAGGCATAAAAAACGCGGTGATCTTTGTCCAGTCCTATTACGGATCTGTTTTACCGGCAAATTCACCAACTTTTGACGGTGATATTATCTATGTACGGGACCTGGGCGCTACAAAAAATCGAAAAATGATGGAATATTATCCCCATAGAGAATATTATAGAGCTAACGGATCTAATATACAAAAGCTGGAAGTGCCAGCAAAGGGGCAAGCACTTATAGAAGCCGAATCCCTGGAAGTCATAGAATCCTCTGGAGATGGTCACGGCTTACAAAATATGCTGGGATTTGGGCTTCAATGGAGCAGTGAGGCTCAAGTTCTCGTATACACAAACAGTCCGGGAGATTACATAGTTCTGCCTGTTTATGTGGATGAAGTGGGGAATTACGAAATCTCAGCTTGTTTTACCAAAGCTCCGAATTTTGCCCGGATACAACTGATAGTTAATGGAAAACCCTTGGGCGAACTGTTGGATACTTACAACAAAAACGTCATATATACTGGCATAGTAGAGTTTGGCACAGTTAATCTGATTAAGGGTGACAACCGGTTCAAATTTCTGGTGGTAGACAAAAATAAAAGTTCCAGTAACTACCTCTTTGGGGTTGACTGCATAATAATCAAAAAGATTCAAGAGACAGATCATGAGTAAAAAGCGCAGAAAAAGTAAAAAACTTCAGGACAGCTTATACACCCAGATTGTGTCAAAATACAATGCCGAAGCTCAGGAATATGCCCGGAAGCTTGGGGTGTTTTCAAATAAATCTGTTGAAATAATAAAAGACATACCCTATTCCCGAAGGATGAGCTTTCAGCACGCCATAGCCGCTCAGGAAACTGACCCAACACAAAGCTTCGCCGCACCTGATTTCTCTCAGCTTAAGGAAAAGGAAAAAATCGTTGCCTATTATGCCCGTCCTGACGTTCAGTGGGAGATGTTTCGCTATGCCAATGGACGATATATCACAGTTTTAAGAAACTTCAAACCCATGTTTACTCATCTTCGCGAACCGGAAGACGTACTTCCCCTTATGTTTTATTATACCAGACCCAAAGGTGTAAGATGGCCCTCCCTTCATGGAACTGTAGTGCGTTATAACGAAGACGGTAAAAAAATATGTGATTTTGTGTTTGAGCCTGATTTTAAGAAAAGTTGGACTGCCGCCTTCAACGCCGCCCGTCCAATTGTAAAATTGTTCCTGAAATTAGGTTTGCCTTTCTTCGTTAAATACAGTGGCAGCACCAGCCCTCACATTATCGTTCCCGGAGAAGCCATTATACCCCCCAAAGATATGGATTTAAGTCGGAAAGAATTTCGAGAAGCAGTCTACAGTTTTGTCAAGAACCACATGAAGAACCCCGGGCTTTTGGACGGGGCGCTTTGGAAACCCAATCATTTCCTGCGATTAGTCTACTCCATACACGAATTAGGTGGCAAAATAAGCATGCCCATAAAACCAGAGGAGTTTGACAGCTTTAACCCCTCTAAAGCAACCCTGAATAACATAAAGATTATGAAAAACTGGTGGGAAATCCCCGAAGATGCATCCGAAAGAGGTCGGGAATTTCTTCAACAGGTTTTGCAAAATTACCCTCGCCTTGTTACTGGTGTGGATATAAGCAAAACTCAACATAAATGGAAACCTCCCAAAGTTCCCCGAAAAATACGCACTTTCCTGGATAATGATTGGTATACAAAGGTAATAAGAAACGGTAGGGAAATCCTGGCCTCGGATAAAAAATTACAAAAACCCGATGAAAACATGCAGGAAGCTTTGGATATGCTGAATAATTGGAAAGATGCGGGAAGGAGGGTGGACTTAAAGGCAGCGGCTGACGTGTTTTCTGTAAATTTTATCGAACTGCAAAAACAATGGCATCGATCTCCCGGAGAAGATGGTATAAGCTATTACCAGAGAACCGAAATTCAGGATGCAATTTTCAACTACTCCGCCGGTAGGTTCTTAAGGGCGTCACCTCAAAAATCCCACTACATACTACAAAAAACCGAGGATATACCTGTATTAGAAGCAATATTTAAATCCCAAAATCCAAAATGGAAGGGATTTCAATGCACCCGCGGAATTTACAATCCGGCAGACAGGTTATTGATAGCCTGCGATATAGGCATTGAGATAGATTTTTCCCGCAGCGATTACGAATCTGCGGTAGAACTGACTCAAATTTTAACAAATTTATTATTAAGGTATGAGGTATTCTGCTTTATAAAATATGATGGAACTAATATTTTGGAAATTGTTATACCAGCAGAAGCCCTACCAAAACAGTTGGATGGCCAGCCCACAGCCCTTCAGATGAATCAGTTAGCCTCCGGCCTTAACTCAGGATTAAGAAAGATACCGCAAGTCAATGGCAATGACTGCATAATGATTATAAATCCCTATGGCTACACCAGACCGGCTTATTCCTTGAATCCAAAAACCAAAAAAGCATGTATAATAACAATGCCCTGGAATCTGGAAAATTTCTCTCCGGAAATGGCCAAACCTGATCAGTTTTCAGTATCTGAAGAATGGACAAGAATACCCCATGACGCAGTTTTCCAGGCCCAAAGATTTCTGAAATACGTCCTATCAAATAAATGGAAACCGGTTTCTATTCCATTGTTGTAATTACAATCTTAGCCTCAGTCTGCTGGATGTCTTCAGGTTTCTGCTTTTTCCTGATCATACCCCGGGACTGGTACGCCGCATTTTTTGCCGTATCAGTAGCCAGAAAATCGTATCCATCCACATTTATAACTTCAATAGGCGGAAATTCCGTTGTCCGGGCGATTGCCACCAGCATTTCTGCACCAAAGGGGGGCGCACACTCGAATTCTTCGGGGATTTCCACAACATGATTAACTCTGGAACTGTCTATATAGTAGTTATCATAAAGCAGGGATCGCTTGCCGTCAGCGATGATATAAAGAAGTCTCACATAAGCTGGCCTATTCACTCGAACCCGGACTTTCATTACCTCGCCTTCGTTGAATATCAAATCCTCATTCCCCTTGTTAGTCCATACCTCTAGAGTCAGGTTACCGCTTATTATCTGGTCTTCCTTAAAGGCCTCTTGCTCCTGTATAGCCTGCTGATAGTTCTGGGGTTTTACGCTTAAGTGCGCCGCTTCCAGCATAGATTTATCAAAAACCACATCAGCCCCGGCCAGAATCTTGCTGGTCTCAGCTTCGTTTAGGGATGCCATTATCTTGATCTTATCCCCTTGTTCCCAGTAAGTTCCCGAAAGCACCCACTGGGCACCAGAAGCCTTGGCCAGGTCAGCCGTAATATTAGCAGATTTGGGGGTAAAATCCTCTGCTTTCTTGACCGTATCCCATTTCAGATTGGACATAAGGACCAACTGGTTTTCCAGAGCCGACTTAAAATAGCGGGAAAAAGGACTGCCCATTTTTGTGTCCTGATATGAGAAGGAATTAATAAGCATACGTCCATTTAAATCCCCGGCCTGCTTGGATAATTGTATTATCACGGAGCGCGCCACATCTTCCACAGTATTTAAATCCTGAGAAAGAAGTTCGTCTATCTTATTTCTGACCTCAGTCCAGGTGGGGATTTTTGCCTTCACCGGGTTTGCTGTTCCCTGACCCAGTTCTTTGTTTAAATCCGAAAAAGCGTCCTCGATATTGCGCACTTCCCCTACTACCAGCAATACAGTTTCTGCCTCTTTTAGCTGTTGGTATAGTGGATAAAGGCTCAGGTATTTTGTAGCCGCGTCTATGCTTCTGGAATCCCTCTCTGCCTTCTGTGCATCGGAAATTATCCGGGATATTTCATCTATCAAATCAGTTTTTTTTCTTGCGTAAATCCTTCCCAGATCAGCTTTACTGACATAAGCTACGGCATAGACGGTGGGGGGGCTGTCCTCAGCATAGGTTTCTGTATCCAAGCCCATGATTTGAAGAGCTGTAGAACTCTGGGTTATAGAGCTTAAATGCTGAGAAAATTTCTCCTCATCCTCTTCCTTAACTGTGCGGATCATGCTGTCTACATCCACCACAATAGCCCTGGAAACCGCAGCCCGAGCATTATCTTTGGCGACGCGAAAAGCCTCCGAATCCTTACCCGAAGATGTACCAAAACCAGCCAGATATTTATCCGCCGGATATTTCTGGTAAGGATCAAAATTCCTAACCCAATCGGGTGTATTATCGGCATAAACTGATAAGGCAAAAAATAATGAAATTAGTAAAACAAATGAAATTATATATTTTCTCATAATGTAATTACCCCTTTTCCGTTAATCTACCACAGCAAATTTACCTGTTTTAACAAATTTTCCCGGCTTTTCAGGTTTAAAAGCTTCTATTCGATATATATAAACTCCACTGGCAATCTTCACACCATTGTTATTAAGCATATCCCATTTTTTCTCCCTGCTGCTGTCCATATGATAAAGTGTTTGCACTAGCTCGCCGGATAAAGTATATATGGAAATCTCAGCCCGGGAAGTCAGGTTCAAAAAACTTATACTATCGGTCAAACCGACGAAACATGGGTTCGGTGCAGTTTTTACATTGATTAAATCCACAAAAGCATTAGAACTGTAATAAGAATCTATGGTTATGGATACCACGTTGGAATAGTCACTTGTCCATCCATAAGCGTTTGTTGAAGATAGAGTATAATAATATGTATTTCCCTGGTATACATTGCTATCAGTAAAAGAACTGATTCCTTTTTCAATTTTCGCTATAGGAGTCCAAGGTTCATCACCGGTAAAATTACGATAAACCATATAACCTTCTACACTTTCCTGATCTATCAAATCCCAGTTCAAAGTGATATTTGTATCAGAAAACACATTTGCAGTAAGATTCCGGGGTGATGGCGGAGCCACACCCGGTGACGCTTTTACATGATTGGAGAAGTCGCTCTCCATGCTGTCTATATCAATAGTCGTTATTCTGTATTCATATATTATCCCGATCTCAACCTTTGTATCCCTGTATTCGGTACTTTCCCATGATACATCCGCCAGCTTTTCATAATCATCTTCACCTTCAACCCTTCTGTAGACTACATAGTCACTTACGGCAGAACTTATGGGCTTATTCCAAGAAAGATCAACCGAGGCCTTGCTGGAAACTGCCGTCAGTTCACCCGGAATTATTATGCGCCTTTTGGCTGATCTTATGTTTGTGTGGAGTTCATCTAGTCCCTTACCAGCAGCAAAGGCATATATAGCCGTTACACTTTCATCCGGTGACATATTATATGGCCCTGATGAAATAACACTGGAGTAGTTTCCCGGAGTTCGGCTTATAGTGTTCAAGTCGTCAATTTCACCGTTGGCCATAAGCAAACTCCTTTGGGAATCCAGATATTGCCATGCGTATGCTTTCGTTATGTTATGGGATGCCAGTTCTCCCTCCAGGAGCGTCAAGGCCAGGTAAGTCTGATCTGTGCCGTCAGAATCATAGGTTATTCCAGACCGATATTCAGCGTCCCAGTCAACAAGATCGTCTAATTCATCGCTGTAGTCCACATCCCAGTTAGAGTTTATGGCTATATAAAAATCTTCCAGATCAACAACATCCAGATTTTTCAGTACCAATTTCACTATTATATAGTCATCGTCATCAGGATAAATTGCCGAATCCCAGGCATAGGTATACTGTTCCACTGCTATATTATAAGGATAATCGTTATATCGGTTGGGCAAATAGCGTGTATATATAGTCTGGCTGGCATTTCCCGAATCGTCAGCATACTGAACCTGACCTGTTGTATCCTCTGATTGCCACTCCCCTAGGATTATATCATTCTCAAAATTGTCATAGGCCGATGCCACATGTCCGTCTGCATCACCAATCCATATCTCAGAAAAGGGATCCAGGTAATATCTGCCCGAATATAAAAAGCTGGGTGATATGTTTCCATTATCAAATCTGGTAAAAGTTCCCCAATCCGATACCATCATCTCAGTATTGCCCACATTATGAGTAAGGGTCGAATCTCCCAATACTGGTAAGTTATAAAATATAAAAAATAAAGGTAAAATGAATATGAGACTTTGCTCAAATCTAAATTTCAATAAATACATTCAACTTTTCCCTAATGGGCGAAGCCTATTTCCCACTTAATAAGGGGACGAGGGGGGTTAGCGCGGCAGAAAATTCCAGAGTTATCATTTAAATTTACTTAAACTTAGCCAGCTCATAAACCTGAGTAGTATCAAGCTCAGAATCCACAAATTCGTATTTCACAACCCCAACCCCCGAAGCAACCCAGAATTTATTTAGTATATCCCTTTCATCCGACATATCGGCAATGGATAAATATTCCTCGATATAATAAACATTATCATAAACTCCGGCAGGAACTTCAACTCTATTATTAGCCGAAACAACCTTTCGGGTATATGTAAATTGTGGAACAGTTCTGGATGTGGAAACTTCCCATTCCTTTCCCTCGTATAAAGGAAAAGACCAAAGCATGCGCTTGGGAGAATTTCGCTGAAAGAAGGTATCCTGAACGTAATCCAACCATAGCTCAAATCCATGTTCAACGTAAGAATCAGTATCTTTTGTAAAAAAGCTGTGATATACTGGAAATCCATACAGCGCGCCTATATGATTCACTGGTATATTGGCATCTGCTTCCATGATTCTCACAGCGTAACCACCCAGATTTTTATTGCCGGCAACTGTTGAAGTATAAGAGAATCCATCAACCAGAGAAACATAAGTCCATTCTGTACCACTACCTGTAGGAAAATCCTTCGCATACATGGCACCAGGCCTTATTTCAGGAACACCGGATTGATCTTCAAAGGGGTATTCCTCGCTGCAGCTTGACACAATAAAAATTAATAATATCAAAGCAAAGTATATGTGTTTTTTAGATATATTCATCGTATTACTGCGATCTTCCCTGTGCTTTCATAACCATCACCTTCAGCATGATAAATATAATTTCCGCTGGACACCGGCTGGTTAAATTGATTTGTTCCATCCCATTGGCTATCTTTTACTTCCTTGATCATCTCCCCGGAAAGGCTGAAAATCTGTATCTTAAAACCAGGAGGACGGAATAGTATTTTTTCATCAACATCAGGATTAAAGGGATTAGGATAGCATATAATCTCCTGTTTTTCGCTTTCTTCAGCATACTGAAACTGCCTTCCCGAAGCTATTTTCGTTCCCTCGCTTCCAGCCCAACTTCTTGCCGAAACAACATAAGTATAAGTTCCTGATGTCGGGAAAAATGGTACTAACAACTTCCCCTGCCAAAGTTGATTATCTTCTGAAACCTTCACCATCTCAACGGTTATACGCCGACCATCAGGTGTAATGGTCTTTAGCTCAGGTGTTTCCCCAAGCGGTAGTGAAGCAGTTAATCTGACGTTCCATTCCCCCGGTGCAAGCATCTGGGTATTAATAAATATAGTGGGCGGTGGGGCGGTAGGTGTTATGCCATTTTTAGCCATAGACGGTGTTCCCATGATACCATATTCGTTTACAGGCACTACAGCATAATAATATACCACAGAACTGTAGTCAAATCCGGGTTGAGTAGCGCTGAAGACATCTGTAAACGTTGTATTATCCACAAAAGTAGTATCAGTAGGCGAAACCTTACCCACAATATTCAGACGGCTGTCAGGTATACCATCTTCATTTGCATCCCCGGCCTGGTATGATTCATTCGGTTTAATAATGCTGTCATCCGTATCCCCATCCATAGGCGAAAATCGTTTGCGCACTATAGCTATTTCCTTTATCCCCGACAGATCCAGCAGTTCCCAGGATACAATAACTTCACCCCTGTCATTACGACGAAGTTGTGGTTCAGATAGTTTACCCTCCGGAGGTTTTCCAGCCGAATATGATATACTCCCCACATCCAGGTCTGGGTTCAGGTTGCTGATTATAAGCACGACTTCCTGCACATCTCTGCCAAAATTATCGAAATTTTTCTGACCTTCTTGGGAGTTCTGAAACAAAAATATTTCATCAGGAACAGGAGCTTTATCCTGCCTGTAAACCACCAGCTTGGCTCCAAAACCCCGGGTTCCCCACAAATCTAAGGTCTGTAGATCATCCGACTTAATAATATCTGAACCGTCAATTTTTAAAGAAAGCTTATTCTGACCCGGTGCCGGCAAAAACCTGATATAACGAGCGCCTAGGTTTTCCGGTGACTGCTCGCTGTCAAAATCAACTTTAACCGGATAATTCTCATGAATATCGCTGGGATGAACTGATACAGGCGGGTAATCAAAACCTCGGGAGTAAAAACGATCGTCATATCTGTAATTGGTAAAATAATTCCACAGGGTAAATTCCTTGAAAGCCGCTCCTAAATTGGTTCCGCGATTTATGAATGAGTCATAAAAATTCACCAGGTCTCGGTAAGTCCCTTCAGAAAAATCTTCAAAAAAGTCCTTCACTATATCAACATCATATTTTTCCGTCAAAAATAAATTCCATATAACACATCCGTATTCATGCCATCCATCAAACTTGGTAAGAGACCAATCTGGATATCGAAACCAGTATACCAGTTGACTGTTGTAGTAATTATTCGCATCAGTTTCACCCTGTTCACTTCCGTCATATACCATTCTTTCTATCCAGGTAGAGCTTGCCTCCATATACCACCTGGGCATGTATAGGTTATAAGCAAACTGAATGGAATGGAAAAATTCATGGGCGCAGGTCGTCTGGGCGTATTTTTCACCCTCAGAAGCTCCAAAATACTGGTAAATGTGGGAATTCATCCCAAAATAAAGTGAGGTTGTTAAAACTGTGGACTGGGATGAAATATATAATTCCGGCATGGTAAATCCAAGCCAGGGTCCTGAGAAAAAATACACATCATATTTTTCATTACCACCGTTATCCAGCGTCCAGTAATCGTCATAAGGTTTTCGATAACCCAGTTCCTGTATCTCAACCCGATATGATTTTTCATAGGCTTCAGCGCATACATCCTCCAGATCAGGTATGCCATTAAGGGGAGAAACATCTTCAGATAAAACGGCATCCGGTCCGGTCAAAGTATAGTGAAATCGAAAATGCGGCGTTTCAAGCTTAAGCGGAAGTCCCGCCTTATACCACCAGCTATGGGGGTTATCCGGCCGCTGGAACATGGCTTTTACATCCTGCCTCATCAAGGCCGGCATACTGTCCCAGTTATCGACAATGGTTGAAATATAGGGAAAAAGACATTTCTCCATCTGATCTGCCGTATAATTGGAATTCCCCCTGGCAAAATGCATTTTATCCAGAGCGACAGGGAGACTAATGCTCTGGTTCTGGGCTTTAAGATCTCCCACGACCATAAAAAACAAAATTCCAATTTGTAATATGATCAAAATCCTTAGAAAATTTCCCAAAAAATCCTTGATATTCATATATATAGTCCTGAAAACATGTTAATCTCAATAAATTTGCTGACAGGTAAAAATATAACACAAAGCCTATAGAAGCGTCAAGGTTGATGCAAAAACATACTACCGGTTTTGTTTGACAACTGGCGGTTGATAATGTAGACTTTAATTAGGTTTAACAAATATTTTTAAGGTTTTAGGTTCTTTGCTTTTGTAATCGTTAAAAAATGAAAAATGTGTTTAGAAAATACCTGAAAATACCTTTATAATGATGGTAAATTACAAAATTTGTCATTCCTGCTTTCGCAGGAATGACAACTAAATTATATCCATTTTTTAACGATTACCTTTTATAAAAAACACAATGAAAAACCTTACAATTCCCATAATAATCCTGCTTCTGATTTTTAATAACACCTCTCTCTGCAGCGAAATTCCCCTCAGCGAAGGTGATGTCCTGATTATCAACGTAAAGGGTTATCCCCAATACAGCAGTGAAGAAACCATAATTGGCTCTGATGGCAAAATAAGCTTCCCTCTTATCGGCAGCATAGCCGTCCATGGACTCACGTCTTCCCAATTAGCCGAAGTCATACGCCAAAAACTTATAGAGGGAAACTACCTCAAAAACCCCCAGGTATCCGTAATCCTGGTTAAAACTAAAAGCAGGCTTGTCTCAGTATTAGGCAGAGGTGTAGACGAACCGGGAACATATACCCTCGAAGGAAAAACCCGGATCATGGAGATAGTTGCCGGGGCAAAACCCAACGATAAGGCTATGATGCGAAGCATATCCATAACCAGAGGTACTGAGCAGATAAAAGTAAACCTTGAAAACTTGCTGAATAAAGCAGACATGACCCAAAACCTTCTGCTAATGCCGGGAGATGTTATAAATGTTCCTGAGGATCGGGAAAGCTTCGCTTTTATTTTGGGTGAGGTGAATAATCCCGGTCCTATTTCCATTAAAGGCGGTATAACCCTGGCCGAAGCTATCGCTTCAGCCGGTGGTCATACCGAAAGGGCCAACCTTCGCAGGATAACAGTATCACATAACGGAAAACCACCATTAGAAATAGATTTCAACCGTTTCTTGATAAAGGGTGATCTTTCTCAAAACATAAAAGTCTCTCCTGGTAATGTAGTTAATATCCCTCAAGACACAGAAAATTTTGTAAATGTATTGGGGAAGGTAAAAAATCCGGGCAAAATAAACATACCTTCCCAGGGTATGGATTTACTTCAGGCCCTGGCCCGGGCCGGCGGAGTGACAGAAGAAGCTCGATTAAGCCACATCCGAATAATCAGCCTTAACAGCACCATCCGAAGGTTTGATCTAAAACAGGTTTTCCAGACTGGCGACACCAGCAGTCTGCCCCAGCTATCAGCAGGCGACACAATATTAGTGCCGGAAAAACCCATGATATGGCAAAAATTCGCCCAGCTAGTGGCTGAGATTATATTAGTTAATACAGCCATATCAATAATTCGCGGTAATGATTAAACAAAATGAATTCAGAAGAAGTTGACATAATTGAATACACGCGTGTTTTGATTAAAAGATCATGGATTATATTATTATCCTGCCTATTAGCGGCATCAATAGCTTTTATCGTAAGCCTTTCCCTGGATAAAATCTACGAAACCGATATGTCCATCAGAATAATATCTCCAACACAAAATAAATCCAGTATCCTCAACAATCTCCCCCAATCAGCAAGCTCAGCCTTGGGGCTTTCAGTCGGAGATCAGCAAATGCAGACATACTCACAGATTCTGAAAAGCAGGAACATAATAACAAAGGTAATAGACCATGTTCCGGAACTAATGCAAAATTATACTCTTGAGCAAAAACGAGGTTTAATAAGCAGGTTTCAAAATAATAATAAATATCCCCATAATTTGGAAATAAGAAAAAAGCTTTTGATAAAAGAGGTTACAGAAAAAATAAAAGTCCGTCATCTGGGCGGCGACATAGTCCAGATAAGAGTCAGATGGGATAAACCCCAACTGGCTGTTAAAATTGCTCAAAAACTAGGTGAAAACCTGATAAAATATGATACTAAGCTAAAACAAGAAAAAGCAGCAAAAACCAGGAATTTAATAAGCTACATGCTTAAAGGTAAACCAGACTCAGAAACCCTTAGTTCCGAAAACATCCAGGCTGAGTTATCAAAATCCGAGAAGGCCCTGCGGGATTTTAAAAATAAATACAAAGCCTTTGCCCTACCAGATGAAACCAGCAAACTAATGGACGAATTAATGAATTCCAGGGCATTCCTGCATTCTACTAAAACAGAATTAAATTCAGCAAAAACTCAGCTTCATAATATTCAAAAGCAGTTACAAGAACAGGAAAAAATGGTAACATCTTCAAAAACCATAAGCGAAAATCCCATTAATCAATACCTGAAAAAAGAGGCATCCAATCTAGAGGTAAAAGCCAAAAGTCTTAGTAAAAAGATGGGAGAATCCAATCCCGAGTTGGAGGACATGAGAGACCTTATATCAGAATACAATAAACAAATAGACTCAGAACCCGAAAGGATCATAGCTCAGGAAACAATTTCCAGCAATCCCATGTATAATTATCTCAAAAAGGAGGAAACAAAGCTAATTCTGGATATAAAAGACCTGGAAATTAAAGAATCATCTATAGAAAAAAGAATATCAAATTTGGAAACCGAAATGGAAAAAATACCGGAACAGGAAATGCAGTTGGCTAGACTTGAAAGAGAGGTTGAGGCATACAAAAAAATATACATAGATTTAAGACAGCGGGAAAGCGAAGCTAAACTTGCAGGAGAAAGCGCAGAAACAAATCTATCAATACTGGATAAACCGGATTTACCCATAAAGCCTTATTCTCCAAAAGTATTAATAAATACAGCAATTGCAGGTGTTCTGGGATTCCTGTTAGGGTTGTTTTTGGTTTTTTTGATAGAGTACTTTAAACGGGCTAAATTTTCTTAGTTGATTCCAATCGACTAATTTGGTACAGATTCGTGTGATTGTAATAATGTAATACTGTGTGATGTTCCCACCTTTCTTCTCTTGAAATAGGATTAAGGAAATAGTATACTGTCTGTAATAGTTTTGTAAGTAATTTCTAGGGATTCTATATTTACAGTTAAAATCATGATCAAAAGAAAAAAAATCAATCTATATTTAATTTTCGTTTTTATAATATTCTTAATGTCTTTACGTATTACCCAGGCAAGTCTGGATTTATCTCTGCTTAGACCCATTGAAGAGTTTACAACTAATAACGATGAACTTGTGATAGAAGGTGTTGTTATATGTCAGGAACCTGATACTGTGGTCGTATCGGTTGATACTCCCGCCGGTGTCCCGGACTTAAGTCTTGTGGATAATCCTCTTAATTTCCTGGTTGTCGATCTTGGTTCATCCCATTCTTTGACTGCTATGGTTTTGAAGCCTGTGTTCAAAGATGAACTGTCTCTGGGCCCCAGGGTGGTGAATTTGTCCTTTTCTGGGGATGGTCGGAATTTTACCGACAGGGGTGTGTTTAACTGCACATCGGGTATGGGAAACGAATATGGTGAAGCCAGAGTCGATTTTGATGCACCAATAAACGCCAGATTTGTTAGGATCGATATTATAGATGGTTGGCAATCAGGGGGCGTAAGTATAGAAGAAGTTGCTTTCCTGGACACTTCAGAAAGGCTTTTCAAAACCAAAACGAGAAGCATTTCTGTTGTATTGCGGATTGATTATGAAATTGATAGTTATCAGGCAAGTTTTAAACTGACGGTTTTATTGAAAAACGGGGAAAACATTATTGCAGTTTCAACAAAAGTTCTGGAACCTTCGGAAGAGGATATAAACGAGGAGATTATAATTATAAATGCTAATTACATACCACATATTCTGGTAGAGGAAGATTACCTGATATTAAGCGACGGTTATAGAGCAGAAGTATCAATACCCCCCGATGCTTTGCCATCAGAGATAAATAAAGTATCCATAAATCCACTGGATGTAGATGAAATCATCTGGAATTCGTATTCGGATAATACATACATAATGCGGAACACATTTCCGGTTATGGCTTATGAAATTTTATTAAGTGCGGCTGTGCCTTTTCCTGTGGATGCTAAAGATTCCTTGGAACGTCAACCACCTAATCTTTTGGTTGATGGAAATTACGAATATCCATCAACATGGATGACAACCACAAGTGCTTTACCCATATGGATAAAAATAGATCTGAGGGAATCTCATACTTTGGGTAGGGTTATAATATATCCCAGGATTGCTGGTGATGCAGCTTACGGCCCCAAAAGGTTAATGATATTGACATCAGAAGATGATGAAAATTATATAGAAGCCGCAGTTTGTGATGATTGTAATACTAGTAGGATAGAAATATTCCTTCCCAATAATCCTGTAGCTCGATATGTAAGATTAGAAATAGAAGAGGGCTGGCAGGGAAATAATATACAGATAAACGAGTTGGATTTTAAGGACGGCGAAGGCGCAGATATTGTTTCGTATGTACCACTGAGTGGAGTATCCCTGAAACGCCCGGTCGAGTTGACAATACTTTACGATGATAAAGATTTGACAGCCGCAGGAATCCAGCGGGAGGAAAATCTCGCTGTGTTTACTTGGAATGAGGGTATGGATGAATGGCATCTGGTAGGCGGAAGGATTGACGAAGCCAATAATTGGATAACTGTAAACTTGAATCATTTTTCTACGTTGGCCCTTTTTGAAAAGGCTATTTCAGTTCCTGAAATTAATTGGAGCTATAATCCCTTTTCGCCCAATGGTGACGGTATAGCCGATAACACAACTATTTCCATAAGTATGGGAGAAGAGTCAAACGGTGAAGCAAAAGTGGAAATATTCGATTATACAGGTAAGCTAATAAGAACGTTAATGCACGAAAAATCCCGATCCGGGTATATGAGTATAGTATGGGATGGCAAAGACGAAAACGGTGAACGGGTGAAAATAGGACCCTATATATACCAGGTAACTGTGGGTAAAGAAATTCGCAACGGCGTTCTTGTGGTAGCCAGATAAGATATCTGTATAGTACCTGAATTTTAAATAACTAGAAATACTTTTATCATTCTGAGCAAACCGAAGAATCTCATCTCCAGCTTTTCTATATTTCTATAGAAACTTGAAAATTCTATAGAAATAAAACCTCTATTTAACCCTTTCGTAAAGTGTGATTAAGGAGAATGGCACTGGCTTTAGGAAATTTGCTATTCCGATTTGATTTTGGAAACGATAAAACATGTTCTAAATAAGAAAAAATCTCATCTTTTTGTCATTACTGCTTTCGCAGGAATGACATGCTTAGAAAATTTTTAAATTATCTCCATATTTCCTAAAGTAAGTGCCATTCGGATTAAGGAGGATTTTTCAGCGCGTCTGAAATTCCTTAAATCCTTAACAGATTTGCTTATTCCGGGTTTAGTGTGGTAATAATAAAGAACCCTCATAAGCATATCAGCCCTGTGAAAGCAGGAATTCAGAAATCACGCAACTAAACCCGGAAAAGCCACAAATTTTCTGAAAAATGCTTAAGTATATTTTTTATGTCTTACTAATTCTTTGGTTTGCAGATCCCGCTTTATGTGCTTTTGAAGATGATTTCTTAGGTGCAAAATCTGTTGCTATGGGCGGCGCTTATGCCGCCACGGCAGACGATGTGGACGGTATCCTGGCAAATCCAGCAGGAATGAATTTGATAAAAAATCGCCAGATAATTGCTACTGCCGCCGCCATGTATGTAGGTCTGACCGATGAATCGCCAATTTCCCAGAGCATCTTGGGTTATGCCCATAAACACGATGGTGTTGGAACCATGGGGCTTCTATGGAAGCGTTTTGACGCCGGAGGGCTTTATTCTGAAAATATACTTTGTCTTGCTATAGCCAGGCCTTTTCTTTTTAGCCTTAAAAGGAACGAAGATGAAAATAAAGAAGAGGATAGAAGAAAAAATCTCTTCTTAGGCCTTGCTATAAACCTTATGAACTGGGATTCAGCCCCTACTATAGGAACTGATGGTCAGGTTGTGGAAGACTTAGCCGGATGGAGTGGATTTGGCTTTGATCTAGGTATTACAGTATGGCCTTCGGATAATATACCTGTAGCTCTGGTGCTGGAAAATATAAATACTCCAAATATAGCTTCTGAGCTGTCTCAGGTAATAGAAGAACTTCCCCTCTCAACCAGAATGGGTGTAGCCGCTATAGGCGAAAGCATAACATGGGCCATGGATTTGGGTTTACAGGAAGGTCAGGTGGACATGAAAGCGGGTATCGAAAAACGCTATAAATCGAATTTGATTCTAAGAACAGGCTTCAGCCTGGAAAACCTTGCCTGGGGAACTAATCTAACTTTCGGTGTTTCATATAAACCTGATGAATCTGTAAGGATAGATTACGCTTTCGTCTATCCTGTAAATTCCGTTGCAGGAACTCTTGGCAGTCACAGAATTAGCTTTGTTTATGATTTTTAATATTTGTCATTTTAATTTTTTAAAAGTAAAACCTCTACTTCCCACTTTTGTAAAGGGGGATCAAGGGGGATTTTTGGCGCGGTAAAAAAGTCTCAAAGACAAATAACTAAATTATGATTTGTAAAATCAGGAAATACAAAATTAATAATCCAAAAAGACTTTTAATACTCTATGTCTTGATTTACATAATAATATCCCAGCCCTGTTACAGCGCGGTTTACGATCCCCTGGGCAATCTTATCTTTGAAGGAAGAGGGGAAGAATTATACTCCATAGATGCAACATATGGACTTATCGAGGGAGGCGCAGAAGCCAGGAGAGAAAAGAAATTCAGAGACCAACTCAAAGCCACATACGTTACCTTCAATATCGGTGAGTCAAACGGTCTGCAACATGCCGTAAGCGTCGGCGGTTTTCCCACCTCCTTTTCCAGTCTTACCCTGAATAAAATGCAGTCCGATGCCCTTGGCTGGGAAATAAAATTTCCTCAATCAAGAGGTAAAGTCTCAACTTTTATATCAAAGCTGACAAATACAACCCTTGGCAATGAAAATAGAACTATAGAAAGCGAATCAGATTGGTATATGGCCGGAGCCAGGGCCGAGACTGATCTAGGTATATGGGATATAAACGTTAATAATTACCAGTTCGCCCTTGGGCTTCCAAGAATAGGCGTTAGCTATGTGAATAAATACTTTACCAACTACGACCTTTCCAGAACCAGCAATCCTTTTGCCGGAATTGTAGCTCATAACCCTCCTGCATATCTGTATTTAAAATTTCTGGATGGTTCGCCTGAAAATATTGATGGCGCTCGGGTCTTCTGGGTAAAAG
The DNA here is from genome assembly GCA_014730235.1 of Candidatus Poribacteria bacterium. GTDB lineage: Bacteria > Poribacteria > DTPJ01 > DTPJ01 > WJIO01 > WJIO01. The sequence goes on along the minus strand of WJIO01000240.1, from coordinate 30,559 downwards.
TTTATGTAAACGATATTCTGGAATATAATTTTGCCGGCAGTCGCGAGCCGGTTACTGTGCTTTACAATGCCTCCAATAGCACTGAGGATGGCCAATCCCGATGGGTTGATGAGGATGGATTCTTTATATACCAGTTCTTTATTCCAAATTCGGCAGAAGTTGAATCCGTAAGGTTTGAGCTTGATATTGCCAACGATTATGTTGTGCAGCTTTCAACCGATGATAACAATTACAGAACCATGTTAAGTGCTAGGGGGAATGTTAGAAATGGCTCTAATCGAGGATGGAGAATTTTTTATTATGGCGAAAGCATAGGTGAATCAACTCTGGGTGTAGATCTGGAGACGACTTTATGGGGAATAGCATTTGAAGCCGAAAGGGCATGGCTTATAAAAAACAAACAGTTTCCGTCTTACAAAGGTGAAAAATCTCAGGAAACAGCCGGTGCATGGTTTATTGATGCCAACAGGGGGTTTGGCCCGTTGCTTCTAGCCGGTGAATATACATATATAGACCCTTTTTTTAATGCTTCGGACTTTGTGGATGACGACGATGATGGCGACGGTTATCTGGATGGTACAGAGCCTTTCTTACCTGATATTGCAACAGAAAACGATCTGGACGGTGACAATATACCCGACTGGGAAGACGATTTCCTTCTGTTCCGCAGAGATCCACCTAAGTTCAGATTAGGTCTAAGCAGCGAGTTTATGGACTTCAACAACAACGGCGAACCCGACGATAGCGAAAACGACAATAAACCCGATTACCGTCTTGATTATGAGGAAGGTTCAAAAGGTTATAGAACTTATATGATACTGGATATACCCTTTGTTCAGGGACTTTCTGTTACCCAGGGATATTACAAAAAAGAGCTTATTCTGGATAAAAAGAGTGCCAGAGCCGTTTATGCCTTAATCGGATATACCCCAAGAGAGATACCAAACTTCGGCACAGTCCAGTTGAGATTTATGACTAAACGAGCCCATGATATAATCCCTGATGATCTCGTTAATCGCAAAGATACTCTGGCCTTACAAAATTCTCTCAGCAATATTGTTACACTCATTGCCGATTACAAGAAACTGGAGGGTTTAACCCTTACAACCAAGCTAAAATATCAATATGACGCGGATTTTCATGGCAACAGGAGAGTTATTGACACCATATTAATTAATCAGGCCAGATATGACATTGAGATCGGTCAGGATACTGTTTTATCTCCGGCCTACAGAAATGACAAGACAATAGGTTATACAATACCCAGAGAAGAGGACAGGTCTATAGATTCAGTCCGGCAGGCCTTTATTTTACAGGGAGTTCACCGACTTTCTGAGGAATTTCAGGTCAGTGCAGGTGTTCAGTACCTCACATACCGGGACTTGAAAAATCCCCTGACCAATTACAATCGAAGGGTAGGATTTCTGGCCCTGGCCCTACAGGGCAAGATAGCAGGTAAAAATGTGGGAATGCTGGGAAGCCTGGATTACATAACCAACGATCTGCCAAAAGATATTGGCGGAAGCCAGAAAAGCACAACTTTTGTTGTGAAGCTATTTTTATTATAATATACTTTTAAGTGGTATTCACTGTTTTTCTCAGGATTGCAACCGTTAGTCATTTTCTATGTTTTATTATAGAAAAACGGTGAATACTAACTTCCCCCTAATGGGCGAAGCCCATTATTCCCACTTATAAAGAGGACGAGGGGGATTTTTAGCGCGGTTGAAAACTTAGTAATCATTTTTGAAAACTACTTCTGCATTCTATTTCATAAAATGAATTTAAAACTAATAGTCTCTCTGGCCATTCTCGCTGTTTTGGGCTTTCTTTTTTATCCCCGGGATGAGCAGGCGGTTCCTACAGAGTGGATAGAAATAAAAAATACATCTAAAGGAGAAACCCTTCAAGGGGCAAAGCTCCGTAAGTATAATCCTGTGGTTGAGACTTACAATCTGGGATATGTATACAGGATTAATGCGGCAGAAATATCCTTTGGGGGAGAGCCAAAAAACTACGATATTCTAACAAGCCCGGGCGGCAACAATCCTCAATACTACCGGGTAAAATCCTCCTCGGCTTCATCTTCTCAACAGCTAGTCACCTTTCAACCTGTAGAAGCAAGATATGTTCGACTTGTGATTAACGACTGGACTCGCTCACGACCTAAGATTAACTCCACAAAAATTGGCGCATATTACAATAAAGACACCCGGGTAAGCAGTTTAAGAACTAGTTATAATGCTTTTGATGCTGGAAAATTAGTTGACGGGCTTAAGCATCAGGGAGCAGAAAAATGGCTTGGAGCCAAGAGGGTTGAAAAGAAAGTTGAAGAAGATAATAAGGAGGTAAAGAAAATAGTTTATGAATCCCCGGGAAATGATAATGTTGATGTAATTTTTGACCTGGGCATAGAAAAAAATATATACGGCGTTTCTGTTACCACAGGAGATGGAGAAAATAATCTCAAACAATATAGCATTTCCAGCAGCATGGATGGAAGAAGCTTTCAACAGGTATTTATTTCAGAAGTATTGGAAAATAAGATGGTTACAGATACCCACATATTTTCAGATAGGATTCAGGCCCGTTATATAAGGCTGAACATCAAACCCGAAGGCTGGTACGGTAGTTACCCGGAGATCCGTGAGGTAGAGATATATACTCAGGATTACAGATCTTCAGATTACCAGATGCCTATCGAAGAATATAATGCTATTCAGGTTTATTATGATAACTGTGGTATGGATGGAAACGCCCAGGCCCCGGATGTTATACAGGGCTTTCCCTTTGATAGAGGTCAAGAGATAGATCCAGCCCAGAGATATTTTTTTAAACCTGATGAAGAGGTTGATGGAAAAAACTCGCCCAGGGAAAGGAGTTTTTGTTATCACTACGACAGGATAATTATTGAATACACCAATCTGGAGCCCGAATACATATACTGGGTTCAGGTGACTTATCTCCAGGAAAAAGATGGAAACAGGATTCAGAATCTTGTGGCTGACGGTATAATTCTCCATGAAAGCATGGAAATACCCAAAAACGTTGCCCAGAAATTGACTTACGCTGTACCGGCGGAAATCTACGCCGATGGTAAGATGGAACTGCATTTCAATCGTCTTGCAGGTCCCAATGCAGTTGTTTCAGAGGTGGCAATATTCCAGGCCAGCAAACAGAAAGCCTTGGTTGAAGCGGAAGCCCAGCTTCCGGAAACAGTGGGCAGAGCAACTCAGGTCGCTGAAACTGTGGTCGTTGATGGTTTATTAAAAGAATGGCCTCTGATATTCCCTATAGTACCCAGTGAGTTTAAAGACAATCCTGCCAATTCACCATGCAAAATGTATGTGCAGTGGGATGCTGATAATCTCTATGTTGCTTTGACATGCAATAGAAGCAAATTCCCGGAACTATCTAAATCTTCGTCTTTCATGGAATCAACTGATACTTTGCATCTGTTTGTGGATGCTGCCCTTACCAGATCTCCGGGCATGTATAGAACCGGTGATCATCACTTCCGTTTTCTGCCTTTAGGCACACCTGATTCCGAGCGACGCATCCTGGCCACTCAGATTCACCACCATCTGGACGCTATCCCTAGAACTATAGAAGATAATAGAAATATAGAGTCAGCGGCTACTTTGATGTCAGGCAACTCGGGATATACTCTGGAGACGCGCATACCTAAAGGCAATGCTTTATATGAATACAACCCTCAACCCGGTTCGGTGATTGGCTTTAATTTTGTGTTGAATAATACATATACTGAGCGATTATTTTGGTCAGCAGAACAGATAGGCGCTTCACCTGACTCATGGGGAAAGCTTGAGCTTGTGGGTACAGTTACAGCTAAAACCGCTGTTATGAATTCGGAGCTGAATAAAAAACTGGATAGTTTCAACGCTGGTGAAATTCTAGCAATGGCAGTATGGGATCCCGACAGAAATACCGACAGAAATACACCTCAATCAATAAAGATAAGCGTCAGCGGTGACATTACCAGCGACAGCATAGAGATGGTATTGCAGGAGACAACCCGGGCTTCGAAAGCTGAAGATGTTGAAAATAACAGCGACCTTTTTGCCTCAAAAATTAAGACTCAGTATGGTCTGGCCCCTGACGAAAATGACGATATTTTGACGGTTCAGGGTGATGAAATAATAACCCTTTCCTATGTTGATCCTTATTACGGCCCCAGTAAAGATAATGTGGAAGTTAAAGCCCAGGCCCAGGTCAGAACAGGTACCACAGGAGTTCTGAAAGTGCATTGGGAGGATGGCAGCGAAGTTACAAATTTTAGCGCAGGCGATAAGCTCTTCTTTACGGTGGAAGATAAAGATCTCATACAAAAAAAGAAAGAGGTCAAAGAGGGTGAGGAAACACCACCACCCCAGATTAATATATCAATTAAAAGCACGAAGGAAACTGAAGAAGTTACATTGACAGATCCAGAATATTCTGGCATATTTACCGGTTCTGTAGAGACTGTTTATGGGACTCAGGCAGTTGATGATGGTAAACTCCAGTTAGAAGGGGCTGATAAGGTTATAGTTTCTTATGTGGACTCTATCCAGGAAACAGGTAATACCAATGTAGAAATAAAGAAAGAACTGACGGTTAATGTGGGAAGCACCGGAAGGCTTATAGTGGGAAAATCTGAAAGAGGCAGTGTGGAAGACTTTACGCCTGTAAAAGATTTTAATGCCGGTGATGACCTGCTTATATTCCTTACTGACAGGGATATAAAGGAAGAAACTACTCAGGTAAAAGTGAGGGGCGGTTCTGTCTTGGACACCCTAACTTTGACACTGAAAGAAACGGAAGCTGGTTCTGACACCTTCTCCGGTGTTCTAAAAACATCTTACAGACTTTCTGCTGACCCCAATAATAACCTGCTGGAGGTAAAGGGAAACGAAAATGTTACTGTTACTTATAACGATGAATTGCAGGCTTCAGGTGCAACCAATGTTCCTGTAAGTGAAACCGTTGTGGTAAACACAGGTAAAAACGGCAGCATTAATATACTACAGGCAAATTACTTTTGGGATATGGAAAATTTTAATGCCGGAGATACCATATATTTTAAAGTTGAGGATGGTGATCTAAATACCGATCCCGAAGAGGTAAATTATACAGAAATTTCTGTAGTTAGTGAGCAAAAGCGGGATGAAGAAAGGGTTTTGCTGGAAGAGAAAAACACCAACTCTCCCGAGTTCTTTGGTTCTCTGGAAACCGAATATTATGCCGGATCAAAAGAAAATCCTGAAGAATACAGGTTGAATGACATACTACAGGTAGGCGGAAATGAAAAAGTTACGGCCATATACATAGATAGGCTTAGAGTTACAGGAGAAACCGGGGTGCCTATCACTGATTCATGTGAATCAAACGTGGGAACAACAGGAAAGATCGTCGTATACAGTAAGAATGATCCTGCTAACCCCATTGCGGGATTTCCTGATGAGGGTTACAATAACAGGTTTAAAGCTGGCGACACCCTGGTAATCCGTCTGGAGGATATGGATCTAAACATAGCAAATGCCGCCGCTGAAATATTCCAGGTCAGCACTACAGAGGATGTTATCCGGGACAGGGTTCCAGTAACATTAAAAGAGGTATCAGGTAGCGCCGGGGTCTTCGTAGGAGAGGTAAATACGGAGTATGGAACAGAAGCAGTGCCCGGTGATGGTATACTACAAGTACAGGGAGAAGGCGAGGTTAGTATATCTTACGTAGACTCAATAAGGGATACAGGTGAAACAAATGTAAGGATTGAGGCGGTACTCATTGTAGAAACAGGAAGCATAGGAACAATCGAAATATTCAGTGAGGATGGTTACAGGAACATAAGCAGCTTTAATGCAGGTGAAAGTTTTATTATAAGAGTAAGGGATTCAGACCTTAATAAAGACCCGCAGGCTATCGACCGTACAGAAGCTACAGCCAGGGGAAACATATTACAGGACGAGTTGGAGGTTATATTACAAGAGACAGATCTGAACAGCGGTATTTTTGAAGGATCGGTCAAAACCACTTATGGCAATATGCAGGATCCCTATGATGATCAATTGCAGGTAAAGGAAAAGGAAGTTGTTACAATTACCTACATAGATGAAGTCAGGGTTACCGGTGAAACTGACATACCCGTTACTGTAGATCTTATTGTCAGAAGCGGCGTTGCCGGATCTCTTTTGATCGTGGATGAAACTTATCAGGAACTCCCGAATTTCAACGCAGGGCGGAAAATATATTTTAGGTTGGATGATTTTGTCTTGAGCAACACCGCTCCTAATATTCCTGCCCGTATTATGGTACAGTCTGACGGCACAAACGATGTGGAAGAAGTGTTACTGGTAGAATTGCCAACGGAACAGGGCATATATATAGGTTCTATATCAACTACCTATGGAACTACGCCATCCCAGGATGAAGTTCTCCAGGTGCGGGGAGGAGAAGAGGTTAGAGCCATATATTATCCCCAGACTCCCGGTTCCCCATCAGATCCGGTTATTGATACCACCTTTACAAACACCGGTTTTACAGCAAAACTCACCATTACTGGAGATAATGGGCTTGAAATAACTAACTTCAACGCCGGTGATGTGTTATATTTCAGGCTGGAAGATGTAGACCTTAATAAAGATATGTTTGGCATTGATACGGTGAATATATGGGTTGTGGGAGATGCCATAGCCGGAGGGAAAAACGTTATGTTGACAGAAACGGGTGAAAATTCCAATGTATTTACAGGCTCAATTAAGACAAGATATGGTCGAGGTTTGGATAGTGCCAATGTCCTTGAGGTAGTGGGCGGTGAAACTGTTACTGCCGTTTATTATGATGCCCTTACCAATTCTGGTGAAACAGGGGTAAAAATTTCCGATAGCTGTCGCTCAAATATGCAAGGAGTGGCCACCTACGCCTCCGAAGGCGTTGTCATAGACGGAAACCTGGGGGAATGGCCCCTGGAAAACGCCCTCCGGGCCGGAGATGAGGGAAGCAATATTTATGTCCAATGGGATATGGACAATCTGTATATACTGGCTTATATAATGGATGCAGAGGTTGTTGTTCCCGATCCCACTCGCTTCTGGCATGGTGCAGATGCCCTGGAAATACATATAGATACAGAACCGGCAGCAGAAGTCAGTCTTTATTTACAGGGTCTGAAGAAACCAAGCACATACTTTTTCTGGATTTGCCCCAAGGGTGCGGGCCCTGATGGAAATCTTCCATATGTAGGTCAAAATTTACCTGAAACAGTTTATAATTTTACAGAGATAAATACAGCAGTAAGGATACTTCCCGGCTCAAGATATGTATTGGAAGCTAAGATCCCTTTTGATACAGCCCTTGGAGATTTTGATCCCTACAAAACATCAAAGGCAGATCGAGTTGGATTTAACTACATAATCCGCCGATCCAATGCCTCTCAGTTACGCTGGGCAGCAGGAGGCGAAAGCGATCCCAGGTTATCACCAAGTTTCTTTGGCACCCTCATACTCCGACAACCGAATAATTAATAACTACCTTCTTCCTAAAAGAGAATTATGTAATTTTCAGAAAACATATTCAACTTTTCCCTTAATTGGCGAAGCCCATTTTCCCCTTTATAAGAGGGCGAGGGGGATTTTTAGTGCGACATTGAATTATTAAAAGAGGTGATGTGGAAAAACGGTTATACTTTATTGATAATCTAAGAACCTTACTCATCATCCTCGTAATTCTGCAGCATCTTTCTATAACAGTCGGTGGGCCCGGTTCATGGTATATTGAAGGTCACACTGATGATCTTATATCCAGCATATTTTTAATAACCATGCATAACGCTGTGAATGAAAGCTTTTTCATGGCCTTTCTGTTTATGCTTTCCGGTTATTTTACCCCTGCCTCGTATAAACGCAAGGGCGCCAGGGCATTTTTAAAAGACCGACTGGCCCGACTTGGTATACCGTTGCTTTTTTACGATTTTATAATTAACCCTATAACTGGATATTTTAGTTCTCTGTCAGATCATCAAGTTCATGGTTCTATATGGAGTGCTTATTTATTATATATTAAAAATTTTAGTTTTGGTACAGGTCCTTTATGGTTTGTGGAGAGGCTTATTATATTTAACGTCGGATATGCCTTATGGTGTTTGATAAAGAGATCCAGTAACACGACTGATAAAAACGATTACAAGGTTCCTGATAACAAACATATGCTAATATTTGCCTTTATTCTTGGTTTGATTACATTTTATAGTGAGAATATGGTTGCCGGCTCGAAGTAATATAAATATAATAGGAATTGGATTCCCATTGATTCCACCCCAGTGGATTAGCTACTTTATTTTGGGAATTATGGCTTACTGGAATAGGTGGTTGACAGAATTACCCGATAAAGTAGCAAAATTTTGGTTGATTATAGTTCTTATTAACTTTGTCATGCTTCCTGTAGCACTATCAATCAGCAGGATTGTTCTGAAAAATGATGATTCTGTTTTCCTTGGCGGATTAAACTGGCAGGCCCTTATATATGCCATCTGGCAGCAGTTGTTATGTATGGGAATAATAATATGCTTGGTGATATTCTTTCGCAAAAGAGTTAATAACAGCGGCTGGCTGGCCTGGAACATGGCTAAAAGCTCATATACAGCATATATAATACATGCACCTGTATTAGTTGCCTTTGGGCTTATTCTCAGGCATATGCCGGTCTATCCACTTGTTAAATTTGCAGCCGGTGCTCTGATTATTGTTCCCGTGTGTTTTGTGATTGCAAATTATATAAGAAAATTGCCCCTTGCAAATAAAATTTTGTAATCTCTTATTATCTAAAAATAAGTAATTCTCAAAAAACGTATTCAAATTTTTTCTAATGGATAATTGTTAAAAAACAGTGTTACTTATTGTCATTCCTGTCTTCCCAGGAATGACAACTAAATTATATCCATTTTTTAACGATTACGAATATAGTAAAAATATCTTTCATTTTTAACGATTACAATGGACGAGGCTTATTTCCACCTTAATAAGTGGGCGAAGGAATTTTTAGCGCGGCAGAAAAATTTAGGTAATATTTGTATAAAAACTGAACACAGACTGAACATTTAATTTACAGAAAAGCACACATTTTTTACCTTTTAGCCTTATATTTTCAAGGCATGATAATTGCTAAATAACATTGATGCAATATACACCGAAACCAAATTGTTATTATATAAGTAATCGTTAAAAATGAGTATTACTTACTCTTATTCCTGTATCACTTACTGTCATTCCTGCGAAAGCAGGAATTCAGTCCTATTTATCAATACCAAACCTGAAAGGAACAAAAATATCAAGGAGAAAAAGATGAAGAAACATAAATGGATAGTAATAACTTTATTGGTTATGTACCTTTCAATTAACATATTCACGGCATCTTATGCCGCTTCTGAAATAGATCCGGAACTAAAGAAAAAAGTAGAGGCATCCATTGACAGAGGTTTAAGATGGCTTAAGGAACAGCAGGAAGATGATGGCTCTTATGCCCATCACCCCGGAATTACCGCTCTCGTGGCTACATCTTTTATGAGAAGTCACAGGGAATATTCCGAAGAAGATGGCCCATTTGTTAAAAATGCCATCAAATATCTGGTTAGCATGGCAAAACCCGACGGCTCTATTTATGATCAGGCTTTGCCCAATTATAACACTTCCGTCAGTCTTATGGCCCTCACATCCACAGAGAATCCTGAATATAATGAGATCATTAAAAAAGCCCAGAATTACCTCATGATGCTGCAAGCCGATGAGGGGGAGGGATATTCCCCGGATGATAAGATGTATGGTGGAATTGGCTACGGCGGAGATTTACGACCTGATATGTCAAATCTTCACTTTAGCCTTCAGGCCCTCAAAGAAAGCGGTGTGTCCGACGACGCCGAAGTATGGGATAAAGCCATAAAATTTATTGAAAGATGCCAGAATCGAAGTGAATCTAATGACCAGCCCTGGGCTGGCGACGATGGCGGATTTGTGTATTATCCCGGAAACAGCAAAGCCGGTGGAACCAGGTCTTACGGTACTATGACTTATGTCGGTATTCTGAGTTTTATATATGCCAATGTTGATAAAGAGGATGACAGGGTTCAGGCTGCTGTAAAATGGATTAAAGACAACTACACCCTGGAAGAAAATCCCCCTATTGGTGCTCAGGGGCTTTACTATTACTACCACACAATGGCAAAAGCCCTGAAAGCTTATGGTAAGCCCGTAATTACCGATTCAAACGGCGTTCAGCATAATTGGTACGAGGAACTGGCCAATAAGTTAATATCTCTACAGAAACCCGAAGGTTACTGGATCAACGAAGAAGACCGTTGGATGGAATCCATGCCTCTTCTTACTACAACCTATGCTATTCTGGCCCTTTCTATGGGCTTGTCTCAGTAAATAAAAAAACAGGCGGAGTGAAGTCAATCCGCCTGTTTCATGCCCTTCCACCATCCCCGGCACTCCAGCTATGTGCCTCACCTGTCACCCCGCTGTTGTAAGAGTTTGACTACTTGGCTGAAATCTATCTAAACTCCACCCATCTCCACTCTGGCAAATTTATATCCCTGGTCAGCATAGGCCTTTTCCAGTTTAATAAGGTGCTCATAATCCTCATACATACCTACTACAGCCCCGCCTGATCCGGGAAATTTTGCCGGCGCATCCATTTTCCTGGCTGTGTTAATCATTTTCAGATTATCCTTACCTATTACATCATCTCCGTATATCTCCCGGCGAAGATCGAAATTCATGTCCATAAGTTTACCCAATCGATCTTTTTTCCCTTTTATCAGTGCATCCTTGGCGTCAAGGGTTAATTTTGCAAGCTTTTTCATTTTTTCTGTTATTTCCCTATCTCCTTGGTTAAATTTATCTTTCACAGAGCTATGTATCATCCCTGAGTTTTTACCAGAGCTGTTAAAATACGCAAGAAATAGTTTGGGTACAAGCTTTGAATCCAGATGTTCATAGATACCATAACCCAGGTCTTGCATCCGGGATTTATCAAAGTCCATGTATACGGTTCCGCCGTAGCATTGAACAACTCTATCTTGTAGACCTGCACTTATACCCAGTTCATCTGTCTCCACGCTTAAAACAAAGTTAGGCAGTAATTCTGAAGGTATATCATGTTCCGTCACTTTGTAAAAATCCATGAGACCTTTTGTAAGTGATACAATAATCGCGCTGGAACCTGCCAGCCCAATCTGACGTGGGATATTGGTGTTATATTCAACGACAAAATTACGATTATCCAGTTTAATGTCCATTTCCCGGCAGTATTGGTTAAATCTTTTGCATGTAGCCTGTATAAGCCTTAAACCACCGTAATATCCATTCCGTCCAAGTTTGCTTTCCAGGTCATCAAGACTCTGGAACTCGTTTGCATCAAATACCTCATGACGTTTGATAATCAGGCTTTTATTCTCATCAATGCGTACCTCTGCATAAAAATTATCAATGCACGATGATATTGTCCTGCCATAAAAGCCATCTGAAGGATTACCCATAAGTCCTACTCTTGCATATGTCCTTTTTTCTATCAATCCAGTATACCTCCTCGTATAGAAATATCAGGTTGAGGAGGGTAATATGTGAAAAATAAGTAATTTTCAATAAATCTTTTCAATTTTTCTCGTAATGAGAAATGTATATTGATCGAATTTTTACTAAGTGATATAATGTGAAATATTACGATAGTTACCAATTTAAGGAAATTATTCAGGAGAGGCTACCATGAAAGTATTAGTTACAGGTGCCAGTGGACGACTGGCTGGATATGTCGTTCGAGAACTGGCGGATAAATACGAGCTTGTATTAACATCTCGCCGAAAACCACCGGAGGAGTTATCCGATTACCCCTGGGTCCAGGGTGATCTGGTAAATTTTCAGGATTGTCAAAAGATGATGGAAGGGGTTGAAGTTATCCAGCATCTGGGGGCGCAGCCCTGGCCTGTTGATCATCCTAATATGCGGGATAGAGCAGAAGAACAGGGAATCCCCTTTGACGCTACATTCAAAACCAATATGCTTGGTACTTATTATCTCATGCAGGCGGCTGTTGAAGCCAATGTAAAAATTGTAGTAATGGCTGGAAGTAACTGCGCTCTGGGTCATGGATTCCGAATCAGCAAGGACCAATTTCCCATACATTTCCTGCCTATAAATGAAAAGCATCCAAGCTATCCTGAAGATTCTTACAGCTATTCTAAAAAAGCCGGAGAAGATCTCCTAGCCAGCTTTTCAAGGGGTTATGGAATAAGGACATACATAACCCGGCCAGCCGGAATTACGCCGCCGGAACGGCGTCAAAAAATGGCCGATAATGCCAGTCCAACTGGTGGTTGGTCTGACTGGATGTGGTGCTGGGTAGGGAGTGAAGATGTGGCAAGCGCTCATCGTCTTTTAATGGAAGCCTCATCGGATTTGCCGCATCATGATGTTTATTTTCTGAATTCAGACGATACAACAGCCTTGGAAACTTCCCGGGAACTGGTGGAAAAATTCAAACCGGAATTATTGCCTTTATTCAAGGCCGGTTATATGAAGGGAAATGATTCATTCCTCAACTGTGATAAGTTGAAAAAAGCCGTTGGCTGGGAACATAAGACATCCTGGAGGGATTTGTTATGAGTAATGTAGTGCGTGTGGGTGTAGTTGGTGCTGGAAGTATATCCGTAAGGGGTATCATGCCCCATTTATCCCTGGAAGATGTGCATGACCGGGTTCGCATGACGGCAGTCTGTGATCCTGTTCCCGGAAGGGCAAAGGTTGCGGCGGAAAAATTTGACATACCCAGTGCTTATGAGAGCTATGAGGAACTGCTGGACTCCGGCAATGTTGATGCTATTACCGTTGCCTCGCCTATTGGTGTCCATTATGAGCAGGGAAAGATGGCCATTCAGCGGGGGATACACGCCCATTTCAACAAAACCATGACTACTACCGTTGAGGAAGCTGATGAACTCATCGAATTAGCCCAAAAGCATAATGTGAAATTAGTTGCCTGTCCGGGTCAAATGCTGAGACCGCTTTTTCAAGAAATCCGACGCCTTGTGATGAATGGCGCTCTGGGAACATTGACATGGGCAGCCACAGGCGCAGCTTTCGGCAGGTATCATGAAAATGAATCCGTCCGGCATGGTGATGATCTCCTTTCAAACATAAATCCAGCCTGGTATTTCCGAAAACCCGGCGGCGGACCTTTGTTTGATATGACGGTATACGGACTGCATACCATGACGGGTATATTGGGCCCCGCCAAACGAGTTACAGCTTTTTCTGGTGTGCGTATTCACGAACGGGAGTTCCGGGGTGAAATGCTGCCTACGGATATGGATGACAACACCTTTATGGTGCTGGATTTTGGCGATTCTCTGTTTGCCTTTGTATACGGTGCTGCTGCCGGTGGAATGCCGGGAATGGGAACACCACTTATCTTTGGAACAAAAGGTGTGATAAACGGTGGAAACCTGAATGGCAAAACCATTGATTATCCAGGTAAGAATTTAGCTGATGAAGAAGGAACGCTTTCGGTTTTACCCCATGTGGTAGGCCCGCATCGAAAAATTCAGGAAGCCCATGTTTACGAAGACATCATGCAGTTGGTGGACTGGATTCGGGAGGATAAACCATCTATAGTTACAGCCGAACATGCCCGTCATGTGATAGAGATTTTTGACAAAGCTTATCGCTCCGCTGAAACAGGCAAATCCCAGGAACTAAGAACAACATTTGAAACAATACAGGTATAAAAAATGAAAAAAGTAAAAGTTATAGCCCTGAGAACTGCTGGCACTAACTGCGATTATGAGACGGCTCATGCCTTTAAGACAGCCGGTGCAGAGGTGGATCTGGTTCATATTAATCAGCTCATCAGGGGTGAAAAGGAATTATCCGCATACTATATAATGGCTATTCCCGGCGGATTTTCCTACGGTGACGACATAGCCGCCGGGAAAATCCTGGCCAACGAGTTGAAATACAGGCTTAGAAAACCCCTGGAGAATTTTGTGGCTGACGGAAAGCTGGTTATAGGCATATGCAACGGCTTTCAGGTCATGGTTAAGGCTGGACTGCTTCCCGGTTTTGAAGGTATAAGCGATGTCCAGGAGACTACGCTATATAGCAACGATTCGGGTAAATTTGAATGTCGCTGGGTATATATGAAGCACCAGGCAAACAGCAACGGTAAATGTGTATTTACAAGGGAGATAAAAGATATTATCTACCTGCCCATAGCCCATGCGGAGGGAAAATTTACAACAGCCGGAGAGGATATACTAGATAAGCTGGAAGCCAACGGTCAGGTGGTGTTTAAATATGTGGATGCTGAAGGCAACAAAGCCGATTATCCCTGGAATCCCAACGGCTCAGATCGGAACATCGCCGGGATATGCGATTCTACCGGTCGAATATTCGGACTGATGCCCCATCCTGAACGATACTTGACCAGATACAACCATCCAAGATGGACCAGGGAGGATTTGCCAGAAGAGGGTGATGGTCTGGCCATATTCAGAAATGCCGTGAATTATGCCCGTGAAAAGTTGTAAGTATCTATCAAAAAACATATTCAGCTTTGCCCATTAGGAGAAAGTTGAAAATATTTATTGACACGGATCCCCCTTTTATCCCCCTTTAGTAAAGGAACTTAAGGATATTTATTGGTAATCACTTAAATGTTCTGATGAACAGAGAAATAAATTGTGAGCGAAGAAAAAATTTATATACGAAATATTACCCCTGACGATGTGGAATCAATATATAACCTTGTGGATGGAAGCCTGACTCTCAGGACCTACGACAAGTACTTGTATCGTATATTATCAGAATATTTTACAAAAACCTGCCTTGTTGCTGAAAGTGATAATGAGATCGTAGGTTTTATATTGTGCTTTATAAGTCAGGATGATCCTTCCATATTATTTATATGGCAGATATTTGTAAGGGAAACATATCGCGGGAAGCTCGTTACTCAGAAGCTTAACAAACAGATAAGGGATGTTGCGAGGGAAATGGGATGCACTAAGCTTCATTTTACCATAGCATCCGACAGCAAGTTAGGTAAATCTATGAAAAAGCTTTCCAGCATACCCTTTAATTCGGTATCCTTGCATGGGCTATTCCTTAAGTCCACAAAATCTGATAATGGTGAGGAAAAAATAGATATACTCTACGAAACAATTATTTAACCAGATAAACAAACTATCAACCAAAGGGTTAGACATGGTTATACTGAAGATTATTTTTACCCTTGCAATAATTCTCTTTGTAAAGACAGATAATCTGTATTCAGAAGAAAAGGAAGATGAAATGAAAAATGGTATATATATTAAAGTCGGCCTTAAGGATGCTGATATTGTTGGTTCAGATAACGTAGTTTTACAGTCGGCTGTTGACTACGTCGCTGGATTAGGCGGCGGAACTGTGGAGATCGGCCCGGGAGAATACCAGATGAATGATTCTCTACATCTCCGAAGCAATGTAAACATCACAGGTGCAGGAGAAAAAACAGTCTTATATAAATGTAACAGCTTCTGTTCCCCACTGGCGACCGACGGCGACTATGGGCAGGAAGCCATAACACCGGTTGACCCCTCTGGATTCAAAATAGGCATAGGCGTTACAGTAGCCGATGATCGCTCAGGAGGATTTCATACCACAGTAGCTACGATAATTGGTGAAAAAGACGGTGAATTTATAATAACCAGGCCTTTAAATGCCGATTGTATGGTTCATAACAACGCCACAGCCCGAACCACATTTCCAGTCATAAGCGGGTATTATGTGGATAACGTCAATATTGAAAATTTAGTCGTTGATGGAAATCGGGATAATAACGACCATCTAAACGGATGCAGAGGGGCTGGTATATTCCTGTATAGGTCCAATAAAGTCTATATCAGAAAATGCACAACGCAAAGCTACAACGGTGACGGCGTAAGTTTCCAGCAAAGCAATGATATTATCATAGAAGACTGCATATCCCATCACAACGCAACCTTAGGATTCCACCCCGGCAGCGGTTCCCAGAGGCCGGTAATGCGTAACAATAAATCTTACAGCAACGGTTCGGATGGCATATTCCTGTGCTGGCGTGTCAGGCATGGTCTGTTTGAACGAAATGAAGTCTACAACAATGGTCAGTTCGGTATATCAATAGGTCATAAGGACACTGACAATATTTTCCGTAATAATCTAATAAAAGGTAACTGCAAACACGGTGTATTTTTCCGCAACGAACCCGAATACACCGGCGGTCACAGAAACATACTGGAAAAAAACAGGATAATCAACAACGGCACATGCGACCAAGGATGCGGTATATACATCAACGGCGAAACTCATGATACAACCATCATAAACAACGAGATTACCGACACCCGTTCTGAGGTTGATAAGACCCAGGAGTATGGTGTATGGGTAGGAGAAAAAGCCCGGAGAGTTAAGATAGAGGGCAATATTATAGATGGCAACAAAGATGGCGAAGTGAAAAACGATGCAGGTGAAGATCAGGTTCAATTTTCCCAATAAAAATGGCAAATTTGTTGCATTATCTACTCTGGTTGTTTTTGGTTAAATGAACTTAGACAAATGTGAAAGGAAATGACAGTGTTTACTAAAGGCAGGATTTTGTTTACTTTTGTTTCCCTGATCGTGTCAGCTTTTGCGTGTGCTGCTGTCACAAAAGTTTCGGAGGTAGAAAATACAGTGTATGAAAATCCAGAAGCAGGGGTATTCATGACCAGATGGTTACTCCTGGGCCCAATACCTGTCCCCCATGACGAAACATCCGAAAAAGAAAAGACATATTTTGAAAAAGACCTAATGGAAGAATATAATGGCGAGGCAGAAATAAAACCAGAATCAGGAACGGAAGTGAAAATTGATGGTGAAACATACACCTGGAAATATTATATTTCTAGACCTGATATTACTAATTCAAATGAATTTGGTGTTGTTAATCTGAATAAAGCCTTAGGGTATACCGAATATGCGGTAGCTTATGCCTATGCCGAAGTCGTGTTAGAAGAAGACAAACAGGTCTTTCTTGGCATTGGCAGTGACGATGCTGTTAAGGTCTGGATAAATGGTGAAATGTTACATGAACATTGGGTAGCCCGGGCTTTGGTTAAGGATCATGATATTGTAAAAGCGGATTTGAAAAAAGGCAGCAACCACATTCTCCTTAAAATACAGAACGGAATCATGGATTGGGCCTTCTCATGCCGAATTGTCAAACCTGAAATTGTTGCCGATAAGATGATTATAGCTGCATACACAGGGGATGAAGACAGGCTTGAAACATTTCTTTCTCAGGGCGCGGATGTGGATTTAAAGGATAAATCAGGTCTGACTCCCTATAACGCCGCTCAGATATTCGGAAGACAGGATATGATGCAATTCCTGCTGGAAAAAGGAGCAGATCCAAATATCCCCGTGCCGCCTGCTGAAACCATGCTTGAAAACGAGTTAAAAGAAGCTACCGAAGGGAAAACTCCGGCTGTAGCAATACTGATAGCTCAGGATGGGGGTCTTATATATAAAAAAGCCTTTGGTTATGCCAATATGGAGGAAAAAATCACCGCTGATACAGATACCATATTCCGCATCGGCTCTATAACAAAGCAGTTTGTCGCCGCTGCAATACTAAAAATGCAGGAAGAAGGTAAGAGCAGTGTAGAAGATAAGCTGTCCAAATTTATACCGGATTTCCCTAGAGGGGATGAAGTGACAATATATCATCTACTTACCCATACTTCTGGTATTCACAGCTTTACATCCAATCCTGAATTCTTTAAAAATATGGATAAAAAGATAACTCCCGAAGAAATGGTAAATGCTATAAAGAGTTATTCCTATGATTTTGATCCGGGGGAAAAGTGGCTTTACAATAACTCCGGTTACTTCATTCTGGGTTATATAGTGGAGAAAATTTCAGGTAAAACTCTGGGCGAGTATCTGGACGAGAAATTCTTTAAGCCTTTGGATATGGAAAGGACAGGTATACATAGCTGGGATCTGGACCTGGAAAATGAAGCTCGTGGTTATTCAAACAAAGAGGGTAAACTACAACCAGCCGACAAATGGGATATGTCTCAGGCCGGCGGTGCTGGTGCTATGTATTCTACAATAGATGACATGTATCGCTGGAACGAGGCCATATTTAACGGCGAAATCCTGAGTGAAGAAAGCCTTAATGCTGCCTTTACACCGGCAAGGCTTAAAGACGATAGTGAAGCCAACGCAATGGGTGCAAAGTATGGTTATGGCTGGATGATTTCAGATGCTCGTGGCTTAAAGAACATACATCACGGCGGCGGTTTTGATGGATTTAATGCATATATAAAACGTATACCGGAACACAATTTTACAGTAGTGGTTCTAACCAATGCACTACCTCCTCCCACACCTAAAGAAGGCTCTCCGGGAATTATTGCTTCAGCAATATCCCAGCTTGCCGTTAATCTATACTTATGGGAGCACATGGAACAAATGGAAATTCATACTGAGGATGATAGCATAAATACCGGTTTATATGATGATTACGTAGGAAATTATGATTATGGTAATGGTGGTATAATGAAAATTACGAAAGAAGACGGAAAACTCATGGCCCAGTTGATTGGACAGCCAAAATCCCAGATATTCCCGGAAGCAAAAGATAAATTCTTCTGGAAAGTAGTTGACGCTCAGATTGAATTCATCCGGGATGAAAGCGGCAATGTAACTCATGCTATGCACTACCAATCGAATCTTGAGATAAAAGCTGAAAAGATGTCTGATGAAGGACGAAAAGAAGTTGATATCGATCCTGAGATACTTGATGACTATGTTGGTGAATATGATTTTGGTCGGGCTGTTTTAACAATAACAAAAGAAGACGACAAACTCATGAGTCAGATGTCAGGTCAGCCAAAAGTTCAGATATTTCCAGGTTCAAAGGATGAGTTTTTCTGGAAGGTTGTAAACGCGCAGGTTAAGTTCATCCGGGATGAAAACGGCAAAGTCATTAAAGCAGCTTTCCAGCAAGGACCCGTCAAGATAGAAGTTAAGAAGATTAAGTAGTATTAACTATTTTTCTATGAATACTGCTAAAAAAGTAAAGATTAGTTCCTGTCGTTCCTGCGAAAGCAGCAATCCAGTTTTCCAAAATAACGCGTTTTCTGGTCTTCTGCCTTCGCAGGAATGACGAATTTTATAATTAAACATAGAATTAAATGACTAACGGTTGCAATTCTGAGAAAAACAGTGAATAATAGGTAAGTTTTAGGGAGGTATAAAATGACTATCAAATGGGGAGTAGTAGGAGCAAGCGGTATAGCACACCGACGCACCATGTCAGCCCTTAACGAAGCTCAAAATAACGAATTATACGCCCTTATGGTCAGAGACATGGACAGAGCAAAAAAACTTGCTCAGGAACACGGAGCGCCGGTTTATTACGACTCTGTTGATGCCATCTTGTCTGATCCTGATATAGACGCAGCTTATATCGCCACTCCGGTATACCTTCACTGTGATCATGTCATTCAGGCGGCGGAAAAGGGAAAGCATGTATTGTGTGAAAAACCGATGGCCATGAATGTAAAAGAATGTCAGAGTATGATAGACGCATGCAGGGATAAAGACGTTCAACTGCATATATGCTTTCTTATGCGATACCACCCACATTATCAAAGGATCAGACAAATAATAGCCCATGGTGAAATCGGTCAGGTGATAGATGCCAGGTCATCCCTGATGAAATGGTATTCAATTGACCAAGGTGGCTGGCGGCGGGATCCTGCAAGAGCCGGCGGCGGCGTTCTTATGGACTTAGGGTCTCATATAATTGACTTGCTTTCGTATATACTGGGTGAAGCGTCTCAGGTGACGGCCTTCACTGATTCCCGGATCAATGGGTGGAAAGTAGAGGAAACCGGAACTGTAATGATCAAGATGAAAGGCGGTGCCCATGCAACGGCTTTCAGCAGTTTCGTCACTCCCCAGGGTGGCACAATAATGGAAATATACGGCTCTAAGGGTTCTCTGGCAGTTTCCGGTGGAAAGCTGAATATAACCATAGGTGACAAAAAGAGAGAGGAGCAAAGCTCAGCCGGGAACCTCTATAAACCCCTGTTTGAGCATTTCCACAAATGCCTGCAAGGTGAAGCAGAACCTATTTCACCGGGCACAGCCGGTCTGGAAAACATACGCATCATAACATCGGCATACGAATCTGTCCGCACAAATTCCACCATATCCTGTTGACCATCGTCGTTATTCCTGTTATAATCTCACCATTAAAATTAAATGACAATATGATTCAAAATTAACGGGAGTTATAATGCATAAAATATTAAGTTTATTTGTTTTGTTTTCGTGTATAATCACAATTTTTGCAGGCTGTTCTGCAAAACAGCCTGCGGATTTGGCTGATTCCACCAACAGGAGGGTTAAAATGCCAGATAAAACGTCGCTATTTTACAAGGAGTCTGGAACAGACAAAGTTCTTGAAGTCTCTCAGATGGAGGGATGGGATATTGTTGTTGGCCCTGAAGCCATACCATCGGAGAAATACGCCGCCGAAGAGTTCCAGAGCTTCTTTCAGGAAGCTACAGGTATATCCCTGACAATAAATAATAATGCAGATAGTGCAAAGAAGCATGTATACATTGCACATAAAGACGTTGATGTATCGGAATTAGGTGAAGAAGGCTTTAAAATCATCGTAGATGAAGATTCTCTGTTTATAGCCGGTGGTAAACCCAGGGGAACTCTCTACGGTGTGTATCAATTCCTTGAGGATGCTATGGGAATTCGATTTTTAACCTGCGATCACACCCATATACCCCATGATGCCAGAATGTCTGCTGTTCCTTACGGCGAATATTCCTACATGCCGCCCTTTTCCTTCCGATGGAGCTATTACCGGGAGAATTCCGAAAGA
Organism: Candidatus Poribacteria bacterium; assembly: GCA_014730235.1. Classification (GTDB taxonomy): domain Bacteria; phylum Poribacteria; class DTPJ01; order DTPJ01; family WJIO01; genus WJIO01. The sequence continues at coordinate 9,601 of WJIO01000240.1, read as the reverse complement.
CCCGATTTTGCCGCAAAGCTCAGGATCAACACCGTTACAGGCGATGAAAAATTAGGCGGTAAAACTCAACAAAACCTCATCAATCACTCCTTCGGATGGCTTCTACCCTTCAGCAAATATGGTGAAGAGCATCCCGAATACTACGCCATGTGGGAAGGAAAGCGGGATACCCATACAGGCGGCGGAGGCCCCCAGTTGTGTGTTAGTAATGAAGAAGTCATTAAGCTTGTAGCCGAAAATGCCATAAAGCATCTGGATGCACATCCGGGATTAAAGAATATCAGCGTAAGTCAGGCCGATACTGCCCGATACTGTCACTGCGAGGAATGCGAAAAGATTAACCAGCGAGAAGGAACTCCCATGGGGTCAAACCTGGCCTTTGTCAACGCTGTAGCCGAGATTATCGAGAAAAAATATCCGGATGTAAAAGTCGGTACTCTGGCTTACTGGTACACACGACAGGCCCCCAAAACAATCAAACCCCGCCACAATGTTCAGATACAGCTTTGCAGTATAGAATGTTGCACATTCAACCCCATTGACGATCCTGAATGTGAAAGAAACACAAAGTTCTGCCAGGATATGAACGAATGGAGCGCCATCTGCAACGATATATGGGTATGGAACTACAACACCAACTTCCGCTACTACGACCTGCCATTCCCGAATCTAAGGAGCATCGGCCCCAATGTGCGGTATTTCCTGAAAAGCAACGTCAAAGGTTTGTTTATGCAGGCTAACGGTAACGGCACATCCGGCGAGTTTTCAGACCTGCGCAACTACCTTATATCCCGCATGATATGGAATCCCAGGCTGGATGATCAGGAAGTATTAAAGGAGTTCGTAACTCTTCATTACAAAAGCGCAGCCCAACCCATTATGGACTACATAAACATGTTCCATGACAACGTGGCAGAAAGAGGTCTGCATCCCGGATGCTTCCCCAAACCCGAAGAAGTAGGTCTTGACCCGGATGTATGCAGGGAGATAATGGCATATTTCAACAAAGCCCTGGAAATGGCCGATGACGAAGTTGTACGATCCAGGGTGGAAAAAGCTTCTATATGTGCTTATAGAGCCATGATTGAAGCCGGTGGATTGGAAGGTTCTGAACGGGATCAGGTTATTGATAAGTATATTGAATTAGCTAAAAAACACAACCTGACTATGGCAGCAGAACACATGAGTGCAGAGGACTTCTTTGCAAAGCTAAAAGCCGAAGAATAAAATAAATCTCATTGATAGGGACATTTTATGTCCCTATCAATGTCTTATGGAGATACTATATGAGCGGATTGTTATATAGAGAAGATATGGATGAAGTGCGTCAAAGACTGACACAATGGTGGAACGGCGGCGACATAGGCCGACCTGTAATGCAGATCACAGCCCGACGTCCTGAACCCCTGGAAAAAGTCGAAATAATGCCAGAACCGGAAGGTTGGGTTACCCGATATTCCACATCAAATTACGATTACAGGGTCAACCTTTCCAGGCGTAAGTGTATAAATACATACTACCTGGGCGATGCTGTCCCCAGCGTTACGCCTGACCTGGCCCCAAACTGCCTGGCCCTTTACCTGGGCTGTAAGGGTGTGGACATGCCCGGAACAGTATGGTGTGAACCATTTCTGGACGAACCGGATGAATACGCATTTGATTACGATCCCGACAACTTCTACTGGAAATTTACCCTGAAACTAGGGCGGGAACAGGTTCGTCTGGGCGAGGGAAAATTCCTGTTTACATTTCCTGATCTAATTGAAGGCCTGGACACCCTGGCAGCCATGCGAGGCACTCAAAAACTACTGATAGACTTGCTGGAAAGGCCCCAATGGGTACATAAATCCCTGCGCAGAATTACAGACTTATATTTTCATTACTACGATATTTTATACGATCTGTTTCGGGATGAAGTAGGCGGATCAATTTTCTGGGCCTGGGCACCGGGTCGAATGTCCAAGTTTCAATGTGATTTTGCTGCTATGATCTCACCTGAGATGTTTGCAGAATTCATGAAGCCGGTGCTTACGGAAATGTGCGAACGGGTGTCCTACTGCATGTTCCACTGGGACGGCCCGGGCGCGCTTCAGCACCATGATTGCTTGCTTTCCATTCCCCGGCTTACCATGCTCCAATGGACACCCGGAGCAGGACAGGAACCTACGTTTCACAAACGCTGGTGGCCCTATTATCATAAAACCATCGAAGCCGGAAAAAAGATGCTTATTAACTGCGATAATACAGATACACTTAAAATATTAAAAAAAGAATTCGGATGGAAATTCAAACATTTTCTTATCAATATGGGGGCAAAATCCCCGGAACATGCGGAAGAAATACTGGATATTGCCAGCGATTAATTCAGGAGATAACCGATGATAACAGGTAAAGATAGAGAAAAACTACGAGACCTGGCCAAAAGGGTCGCGGATATAGCTGATATGCCCATTATGGAAGAGCGTAAAAACCTGTGGAAAAAGCATAACAGCCTTAAAACATCACGCCCCATGATACTTATATTCCCCGAAGGTTCATGGGGTGAACTGCTACCCCGGGATCAGATGGAATGTGAAAGCGATCAGGCCAGGGGTATGGAATGGTCGTTAAGAAGCCGTATTTACTATTACGAACACTTTCAGGACGATACGGTAATCGAAAAGGAATGGATAGTGTCAAAAGCTATAGGGAGAACCGGGTGGGGTATGTCGGCAAAGCATATTCCCAGCACCGAACCCAGGGGAGCATGGCATTTCGATCCGGTCATAAAAGAGCCATCAGACTTGAAAAAACTCAAATTTCCCGAAGTTACCCACGATGAGGAAGCATCAAAGAGAAATCTGGAACAGATGCAGGATTTGTTCGGGGATATTCTGGATGTAAAGCAAAAGGGTGTGTCCCATATATCCTTCCACCTGATGAATATATATACAGGACTTCGAGGGCTGGAAGAGGTTATGTGCGATATGTACGAAAATCCCGGTATGTTGCACGATGCCATGTCGTTTCTGGAAGAAGGCCACCGGCGTATGCTGGATCAATACGTTGACATGAATTTGTTAAGCCTGAATAACGACAACACATACCAGAACACCGGCGGCAATGGCTATACCGATGAATTACCCCCGCCGGACTATGATCCCGAACGCATTCGCTTGTGTGATATGTGGGGAAGCGCAGAAGCCCAGGAGCTGGCCCAGGTGTCACCCGAAATGCATGTTGAATTCAGCATGCAGTATGAAAAACGTCTGCTGGAACCCTTTGCCCTTACAGGATATGGCTGCTGTGAAGACCTAACCCTCAAGCTGGATGACGTTTTTACCATACCCCAAATCCGCCGTATTTCTGTTGCACCATCGGCAGATGTAGATGCTTCCGCAGAAAAGCTTAAGGGAAATTACATATATTCATGGAAACCCCAGCCTTCGCATCTGGTGGGAGAATTTAATACGGATGTGATAAAAAAATATATCAAGCATACCGTTGATGTAGCCCTGGAAAACAACTGTATACTGGAAATGGTGTTGAAAGATACTCACACCTGCGAACATAAGCCGGAAAGATTCGATATATGGTCACAGATTGCCCGGGAAGCGGTAAACGAGGCCATGTAAATGACAAACAAACTAGCTATAATCACAGGCTTTCTGGGCGGTGTAAGAAACAGGTATATGGTGTATCAGGATGACAGAAACCTGGCAGAAAAGATACGCATGGCGGCAGAGGTTGAAAATATTTCAGGCCTGGAGGTTTGTTATCCTGCGGATTTTGAGGATAAAGATCAGCTTCTTAAACTTCTTAGTCATTACCAATTGGAAGTATCCGCCGTTAATTTCCGCTCAAGGCGCACCGGCAAATGGCTGAGAGGTTCTTTCAGTTCCCAGAAAGCCCACGAGCGTAAGGAGGTAGTGGAAGACCTGAAGGCAGCCATGGCTCTGGCTGTGGAACTGGCATGCAGAAGGATTACCACGTGCCCTCTTAACGAGGGGCATGATTATCCATTTGAGATAAATTACGGACAGGCTTTGGATTTTTTTGAAGAAACGGTTTCAGAGGCAGCGTCTGCATATCCCGATGTAAAGCTGTGTATCGAATACAAGATGAACGACCCCAGAGCCCGATGCCTGTTGGGTAATGCCGGAGAGACCCTGGCCTTTTGCCAGCGAATTGGTCTGCCAAATGTCGGCGTAACTCTGGATTTCGGCCATGCTATCCAGGCCGGTGAAAGACCAGCCCAATCAGCCGTAATGCTGGCCAGGGCAGAACGTCTGTTTTACGTTCATCTGAATGATAACGACAAGTTCTGGGATTGGGATATGATCCCCGGTGCGTATAATTTCTGGGAATTCATCGAGTTTTTCTATTATCTTGAAAAACTTGGTTATAACGACTGGTTTGCTTATGATGTTACACCCAAGGAAATTGATACTGTGGGGAATTTTGAAGTGGTTACCAGCAATACCCTGAAATTAATGGAAATTGCAAGTCGCCTTGATCCGGAAAGAATGGATGAATTGTGGGTAAAAAGAGATCCATCGAAAAGCGTTAAATATCTGTATTCAATGCTCTAACTTCTGCATGAAAGCATATTGTTTATTACCTCATCTAATTCTTTTAGCTTATAGGGTTTGGTGATAAAACCCTTAAAGCCGTGTTCCCTGAATTTTGATATTGCTTCGTCATCCGAGTAGCCGCTGGATACAATGCTTTTAACTTCAGGATCTATTTCCAGGAGATTTTTAACAGTTGCCAGGCCTCCCATGCTTCCGGGAACAGTTAAATCCAATATGACCGCATCATAAGGTTCTCCTGAGTCCATTGCCTGTTGGTACGCTCCAATGGCTTCAAAGCCATCACTAACTGTGGCTGCGGTATAACCTAATTCATTCAGCATATCCCTGAGCATATCCCTTATAAAATCCTCATCGTCCATTACCAGTATTTTCCCATTTCCCCGGATAGAGGTTTTTTCCTCAACCTGTTCTGATTCGTAGGATACATCATAAGAAGCTGGTAAGTATATATTAAACGTGCTTCCTTCGCCCATTTCTGATTCTACTGCAATATAACCTCTGTGTTTCTGGATAATGGAATAAGATGCAGTAAGTCCTAAGCCACTTCCTTGCTGTTTGGTGGTGAAAAATGGATCAAAAATTTTATCCAGGTGATTCTGGGGAATTCCTATGCCTTCGTCCTGTATTGTTATTTTGACATACTCTCCCGGTTTTAGTATCTGATCTTTTTCACTAATATATACATTTTCACAATTCAGCCAGATATTTCCTCCGCTGGACATGGCCTGTTTTGCGTTTATTACCAGGTTGTTTATGACTTGGTTGATCTGCCCCTCGTCAATATCCACCGGTTTAATATTTTCGGGAATAGATAAATTGCATATAACATTGGATCCGCTGAGGGCGAAGCGCGTTGATTCTTCCAGTAGAGGTTTTATATCTACAGTTTCCAGGACTGGCGTGCCGCCTTTGGAGAAAGTTAGCAACTGCGTGGTCAGGCCTCTTATACGCATGGCTGCCTTCTCCGCTTTATCCAGGACTTTATCTCTCCGGGATTTATCCTCAGACATTTTAGCCATTGATATTCCGCCAATTACACCCACCAGCAGGTTATTCAGGTCATGGGCGATACCGCCGGCCAATATGCCGATGGATTCCAGCTTTTCCATCTTCTGAAGCTCTTCCTCCATTTTTTTTCGTTCAGTAATGTCCTGGCCGGTTCCGTATACGCTTAATATTTCTCCCTTTTCATCTTCTTCAACCTTCCCGACACCCTCTATGAATCGCACCACCCCATCAGGCCTTATAATCCTGTAGGTAATATCGTATTCCATCGCATTTTCAACAGCGTTCCGAAATGTTTTTTCAGCTACCTCCCTATCATCCGGGTGAATCATACCCAGCCCATGCTCAAGACTTGCTTTTGTGGACTCAGGATCAAGGCAGTATATCCTGTATAATTCATCAGACCAGTATAATTCCCTGGTTTTGACATAATATTTCCAGCTTCCGATATGGGCGGCTTTCTGGGCCAGTTTAAGGTTTCTTTCGCTTTCTATTAATGCCTCTTCTGCCTGCTTTTTTTCGGTTATATCGCTAATCACTATTTGACAGCAATCTTCACCGGTGTTATTATCCCCATTAATTATACTTTCAAACTGGGCATAGAATTGTTTGCCGTCTTTCCTTACCATTCGTAATTCGCAGGTTTTACGGTTCTTTTCTTCAAAGAGTTTCCTGCGATGCAGATAAAATTTATCCCTTTCATCTCTGAATACAAACTGGGCCAGGGGTTTACCTGTAAGTTTTCCTCTATCTATACCTAGCATGGTTGCACAGGTAAGGTTCGCCTTCAGTATTATCCCTTTTTCATTTACAGTGAGATAACCCACCGGTGCAAAGTCATAGAGGTCAGAATAACTGTCCCGGGAATCCTGAAGGGCCTGCTGAATCCGGCGAAGTTCATCATTTTGCATCTCCAGTTCAACCTGATGTACCCGTAGTTCATGGACCAGCTTCTTTATGTCATCGGGTGACATACTATCCAGGTCTGCTTCCTGATCTTCAATTTGTTTCTCTGCCCGTCTGCGTAAATCATTTTGATCATATTTTCTGTCCGCCATTTTTCCATCCCCTTATGTTAATTTTTGCCTTATTACATGTATCATTACCAATCTATTACATATGTGATTACCGATTTATTATAATTTTTGTCATTCCTGTGAAAGCAGGAATCCAGGATCATCAGCACAACTAGTGAATTCCAGCCCTTTGGGTAATATCCTCAATAGCCAGCAATATCAGCTTTCTGTGGCTTTTTTCAAGTTCTACCCGTCGGGCGTTCAGAAGCATAATTCTTTTACCGATATTTGGAAAATCATGCTCTACTTTGTAATCGTTAAATACCTTCTTTTTTGAGATGACATTATCCAGCAGTTCCCGCAGGTCCGGTATGTCCCATTGACCATCGCCCAGGTCGTAGACAAGCTTCCCTTCTGTATCTTCTTCTACCTGGAAAACATCATAGAATGACATGTTGGCTGATACCACTTTCAGATCAACGTCCAGCACCAGCAGGGATTCCCGCACTGTATCCAGAATAGCTGTGATGTAACTGTTGCTTTCTTCCAGAAGCTCTTTCTGTTCCTGCAATTTTTTCTGGTTTTTTTTCTGCTTGGTAATATCTATAAAATTAATAATCACTCCCTCTATGACGTTATCTGTGGTTCTATAGGGGAATATTTTTATAGAAAACCATTTTCCATCATTGGATTGGACTTCTACTTCCTTGGATTCCAGGGTATTCAGCACCTCTTTTGCATCCTCTATAAGGTCTTCGTATTTAAGATTAGAGACAGTATGTTTCAAAGGTCTTCCTATATCGCTCTGGATCAGGTTTATTGCCTCAGTGGCTTTAGGAGTATAAAGTTTAATTTGCAGTTTTTCATCCAGGAAAATTGTGGCGATCTCTGTGCTGACCAGGAGGTTATTCATGTCGTTGTTAGCTTTGTGCAGTTGGTCCAGCTTGTTTTCCAATTCGGCGTTTACTGTTGTAAGTTCCTCGTTGACCGATTGCAGTTCCTCTTTGGATGTTTCCAGTTCCTCGTTAGTGCTTTGAAGTTCCTCGTTGGACGATTGCAGTTCCTCGTTGGTTGATTTTAGCTCTTCATTGGATGTTTCCAGTTCCTCAATAGTGGTTTGAAGGTACTGCTTTGTGGCTTCCAGTTCTCGCTCCAGCTTCAATTCTTCTTCGCTTTTACTGCCATCTTCTCCTGACGTTAATTCTTTCCCTGACTGAGAGTCTATGTCACGGAAAATCAGTAACAGCAAATCTTCGTGTGATTGGATATCTGTAATAGGCTTAACTATCAGATCGATCATCTGTGTTTCACCGTTAGTCTTTACAAATAATCCTCTTTTAAGATTTTCCTCCCCCTTGCTTACTACCTTACGTATGGCTGTGGAAAGTTCCATTTTTAGCCCTTTCCGGGCCATTTCCAGTATATTCAGGCTGGCTTCTCCCTGGGGTTGCTCCAGGTATTTTCCAGTGCGTCCGTGAACATAGAGAATATCGTATTTATTATCTATAAGCACACATGCAGGGGAATAAGTTTTCAACAGTATGTTTTCCACCAGGTCTTTATAATTGGTCTTTTTAACGTCTTTTGAAAACTTATCTTTCTGTGTTTTATCTTCTTCCAAGAACATCCGCGTGAAATCCATCAAGGCTCGGTTCTCAATCTGTGTATAATCAACTGTGGACTTTTTCTTAAACAGCTTCCATTTTCTATCAACAGTCTCAAACAGGTCATCAAAACTGCTTGTGCTCTCGGAAGTTCCTAAAAAAAGGTATCCATTGGGTTTCAGGGAATAATGAAAAAGGGGCAGCAGCTTTTTTTGTAGTTTTTCCCCCATGTATATCAGCAGGTTTCGACAGCTAATTATGTCTATCTTGGAAAGCGATGGGTCTTTAACCACATTTTGTATGGAAAACACCAGCATATTCCGGATTTTGCGTTTAATCTGGTATTGGTTTTCCTTCTCTATAAAGAAATTCTTCAGACGTTCAGGTGTAATATCACCGGCGATGCTGTCGGGATAAATCCCCAACCGGGCGTTTTCTATTGCTTCATTATCTATATCGGTAGCAAACACCTGCACCTCAAAATTTTTTTTAATTTTATTCATATGCTCCTGAACCAATATAGCGATGGAGTAGGCTTCCTCCCCGGTGGAACAGCCGGGAACCCATATTTTTATGGTATTATCACGGGATTTACCTTTAAATATATCCGGTATTGCTTTTTCCTTCAGGACATCAAAGGCCTCGGGATCTCGAAAGAAATGGGTAACACCGATTAAAAGTTCCTTGAACAATACTTCCAATTCCTCAGGATTTTCCTGGAGAAAGCGTACATAAACTTTTTGATCCATTATCTGGTGAACGGTCATACGTCTTTGAATCCGCCTTAGTATGGTATTTTGCTTGTAGTGACTAAAATCATGACCTGTATAGTCTCGAAGCAGTATAAAGACTTTTTGCAGCCAATCATCGTTTTTTGGTTCTTTTTCAATCTTCCTTATTGCTTCTTTATCAAAGGCATGTTGAACGTAATTGAATAACTGTTCCGGCATCTTATCGGGCGGCAGGATATAATCGGCCATACCGGTGTTAATAGCGCTTTGGGGCATACCGTCATATTCTGCTGAATCGGGGTCCTGCACTATGGCCATACCGCCCTCACCTTTAATTGCCCTTAGACCCAGAGTTCCGTCGGTTCCGGTTCCCGAAAGTATTATACATATGCTCTGTTCGCATTTGTCCCTGGCCAATGAACGGAAAAAGGAGTCAATAGGCAGTCTTCATCCCCGGGGTTCGATGGGTTCCATCAGTTGTAAAACACCGTTAAATATAGCCATATCACGATTAGGCGGAATTATATAAGTGCAGTTTGGCTTAACCTTCATACCATCTTCCACTTGGTAGACCGGCATTTTTACATATCGCTTGACCAGATCAACCATCATGCTCTTGCGATCAGGGTCAAGGTGCTGGATCAGGACAAAGGTCATTTTATTTTCCTTTT
>WJIO01000239.1 GCA_014730235.1 Candidatus Poribacteria bacterium | reverse complement strand
CTGTCTTCCAGCTCCAGCCTGAATCTTCCAGGGCATACCAGATGGCTTGCTGGGTTACACATATATCTTCCTTTTCCTCCAGTTTCAGCATCATGCGTTTCAGAGTCCATACCCCTTCTTCTGCATTAACCCAGGACTTTATCTTCTCCACTATCTCAGGGGTTAGTATCTTTTTCCTGCCCTGTCCCGGACTGATGCATTCTTTTCATGGCGTATCTTATCTACAAGTTCCGACTCTGTAAGATGATCTGCTAATGCTATTGCTTTCATTATCAACTCCATTGGAAAGTCAAAAAACCAAGTTCTTTTCTTCCTATGGTGTTAATTATAGCACAATACAACATTTATTTAAATTGGTATTAAACCAGGTATGATTCCTTCTATATCACTAGAAATCAATAGTTTTATAACATAAAACTATGAAAATTTCACTTCTACAAACATTTGGCAATAAATTTCAATTCCACACTGTTTCGCTTAAATCTTATTCGCCAACGGTGCAGTCCAGACACCTCCTGGCTGGACTCATCCGGCTTCCCATTACCTTTTTGCATATACTCCAGGACAGCTATAATGGCCGAAGCCATCTCCTTGTTAAGGCTCATAGGATCCCGGGTCTGGAACATGCGCTCCGTCAGATTCAGCACGTCATCCTCTTCCGCTGTAAGTTTTCCCAGGACGATAACGTGATCGTCTACGATCTCATATTTCTCTATACTGAAGGACCAGTTGTGAGAAAATGCCGTGTTTAAGCTCTTTATGACGCTGTGGGTTTCCACATAATCAAGATATTTTCTGCCAGGTCCTTTGCGCTTCTTGATCTCTTTAGGCTCAAACTCCTGTTCCAGTATCTCTATATCCATAACTCACACCTCCGTTACAACTGATTGAATGTCTTAACCTGCAAATGCGGTTAAGGCTGTGTCATGTATTGTGAAATAAATAAATTCAACAACAGACAAATAAGAATCAAAATGTATAGATGAAGGATTTTAAACCTGGATCACCCCTCTCAACAGCCTGAGGAGTTCCTCACCGAACCTGTTTAAGTCGATCAATTCAATGAAACTGCTTATACAGGTATCGCTTCAGGCCCGGGTTGGTGGAATATCCAGTGATGGCAAAGGATATATTCAGTTCATGCATCACTTCTCCCAGGACAGCCACGGCTTCCTTCCTTCCACGAACACAGGCCTGCCTTTGTGCAGATACTGGGAGCAGGCTTCAGCCAGGTTGTCCCAGCAGGTCACGTCTATGAAGGTGACTTCCTCTTTCTTCTCATCGTTTCTGTCAGTATACTTCCTGTTGACGGCCAGGCCGAAGCTGCAAACGGCAGCGCCCCCCGGAAGTTATCCTTAGTTCCGGGTCTTTTGTAAGGTTGCCAAGGAGGATAATCTGGTTGTAGGATGGCATGTTTGTTTCTCCTCTCATCTGGTTAGAGGTTGATGTATATACTTAAAGTTAAAGAAAATTCACTCCAATCCAGATAAAAATCAATCCGTCACCGTGAAAAAATATCGGGGAATTGATTCATACCTTGACAATTCTAACCTATATCCTATAATTATTATGTGACTGGTATTCGTTAATCAGTTGATTGTTTTGATCTATTGCATTTACAGGGAGATAAAAGGTATAAGTTATGTCCAAAACCGCAGGATTAGCTAAGACAAATCATCCATACATAATGAAATCTCCGGACATCTGCAGCGGCAGCCCTTTTCTGACAGGAACCCGAACCCGGGTTATTGATATAATCCTGGAATATACCATGCTGGGAAAATCGCCTGATGAGATTGTTGACTCCCACCCCTATCTGAACCTGGCCAAGGTCAATGATGCCCTGTCATATTATTACGAAAACAGGGAAGATATGGATACTGAGATACTGGAGAGGATAAAGGATATAGAAGACCTGAAATCCAGATTCAAGAGCAAATTATGATAGACATCTTGATAAAGCAGGAACGCATAAAGATATACACCAATGAAAGTGTATCAGTTGCCATTGCAGAAGGGCTTAAGCGAAGGGGTGTTAGTGTCCAGAGCTGCCAGGATGCGGGAAATTGTGGTTTAACAGATGAGCAGCAGCTGGATTATGCCTGGAAGAATAGCTTTGTGATATTCACCCATTATGATGACTTTCTCAAACTCAGCGCAGAATATATGGATCAGGAAAGAGAACATGCAGGGATCATATATTCACACCAAAAGGATTACAGTCTTGGGGGAATGCATTCGGCGTATAAAGCTTATCGTGGATATATTATCACTGGAAGATATGATAAACCACATTGAGTTTCTCTGAATCTTTTTACAGAAAAATATCAATTGGCTCATACCAAAAAACGTTGCATTCAACTTGACTTTGTATTCCAAATGAGATACAATTCCATAGAAGAGAGGTGATGGATACCATGAGCAAATCAGCCATGATAAGGGCCCGGATGGAACCGGAACTTAAAGCCCAGGTGGATAGAATATTCCAGGAATTGGGTTTGACAACTACAGAGGCCATCACATTATTCTATAAACAGGTAAAGGCCAAAAATGGCATTCCCTTCGAACTCACTGTTCCTGACCAGATGACTGTAGAGACGGCAAAAAAGACGGATTCCAGGAAGGAACTTAACGAATATTCCAGCCTGGAAGATTTCAGAAAGAAGATGGGTATCTGATGCTGAAACTGGTCACCACTAAGCAATTTGAGAAAGACCTTGGTAGGATATTAAGGCGCGGCAAAGATAAAAATAAAATTTTGCAGGTAATGCAAAAACTTCTGGATGAAGAAAGACTGGAACCCATTTATCGAGACCAAAAAACAAGTTCATAAATTGCCATTTGCGAACCCCATGGGCACAAATGAATCAGTTGAATGATAGTGGTAAAAATATACCGGGGAGAGGTAAAGTACTTAGACTCAATATAAATGCGGTTTTGTGAGTGGTGCCGAGGAGGAGAGTCGAACTCCTACGGACTTGCATCCACTAGACCCTGAACCTAGCGTGTCTACCAGTTCCACCACCTCGGCATACTTTTGGAAGCTTTATAAGTTTACAACATCAATGGGGTTGTGTCAAGGGTGTTTTTGCACAAAAATTAAAACTGCGCGCTGACACCTATGGTAGGAAGAACGGGCAGGAAATGCTCTATCACACGTTTATAATAAATATTCCCATCCTCATCCTGCATTTCTTCCCAGGAATACTCATGTATATTCTTATGGTTGTATAAATTCATCATCTGGAAATAAAGTATCATTTCAAAATTCCTGAACCTGAAATTCTTCGTTAATCTTACATCCAGGCTATGATAAGCTGGATAACGTGAATCGTTAATCGGGCCATATTTCTTTTCCCATACATAGCTTTCGCCGCTTTCCGATAGTAATTTCACGTACCATGTCTTTGTGTATGGTTCTCCACTGTGGTATCTCCATATAATATTTAACCAGCCGTCGTTCCATACAGCATAATCGAGGTATAGATTTAAAGTGTGTCTGCGATCTGTATTTCTTGGAACTGTGCCTGAGTCTGTTTCCACCTGGGCCTTTGAAAGAGCGTAGGCAATGCCCCATGTAAATCGAGAAGTCATGGAATGTTTTGCAAACAACTCTAATCCTCTGGAAGAACCTGAGTCCGGAGATATAAACATCTGTTCTTTCCTGCCGTGATCGATAAGACGTCCCACCAGATTATCAAAGTCTTTATAATAGGCTTCAACTTTAAAAAGCATGTTAGGTGCAGGGGAATATTCTGCCGCCATAACATAATGCGTGGCTTTTTCCGGTGGATTACTTTCGCCAATTCCCTCCTCCACCGGCAGATTTGTCACACGCACCGGCTGGTTATACATACCCCAAGCACCTCTTATGGTCAGGCCTTTCTGAGGTATAACAGCCAGGGCCAGTCTGGGCATAAGGGATGAATAGCCGCCGTCACTTTGATACATGTATCGCAGACCGAAGTTTGCACCAAGCCATTTCACAGGCTTTATTTCATCCTGTAAGTATCCGCTGAAATTCCATCCCGAAGGATTGCTGTCCACCTCAGTTGTCATCCGGTCGTCTTTATTAAAATAATCATATTCAGCTTTTGACGATTGTAATCGCCAACCGGCCTTTGCGGTGTTTTTATCTGTGTAGTAAATCAGATCTTCTTTTACACCAAAATACAATAGAGATCTTTTATCAAAACCGTCTATCCCTTCGTATTTTTCCCTTCCTGCATAGCCATAAAACAGGTATGTATCCCAAAACAGGTTATTATTGAAAAGATGCTGCCATTTAGCCCAGAACATCCCGTTCCAGTAATCCGAATTTACATCATTATCTTCGCCTATCTGGTCTATTTCGTTGGAGTCATCAGCATACAGGATATGGCCGGATACTTTATCCTTGGTTGTTAGATCATAGCCCAATTTGCTGTATATATCATAAAAGCTTGGGCTGAATTTCTCCTCCGATTCTATTAGACCCATTAGCAGGTCAATATAACCCCTTCTGGCAGCCAGTAACCACGAGGTATTTCCCAATGGGCCGGTTAGTATGGCGTGGGTATTCAATACGTCAATACCAACATTTCCACTTATCCTACCTCTATTGGCTGATCCGGATTGGATATCAAATACACCGGACATTACATTGCCGTATTCAGCCGGAAATCCCCCGGTCAGCAAATCCGCGCTCCTTACCATTCCCATGTCTATGGCCGACATGGCCCCACCGAAATCCTGAAGGTGGTATGGATCGTATAATTCCATACCATCTAATCTGATTAGCACCTCATCCCGATCTCCACCACGAAGGGAAAACCTTGCGCTGAAATCATCAGCTACTACCCCCGGAAGGCTATGAGCCGATCTGTATATGTCGTTATCAATTAACGGCATCTTTTCCATTTCTGATTTGGGTATTAAATATGGGGATGGGACGCTTTCGGAGATGGAATACTTACCGGGAGTGACGGATATTTCTTCAAGACGGTAAACTTCATCCTGCTGGTTTTCATCGGCTTTGGAAATAAAAGCAGAGCAAAATATAATAAATAAGATCAGGCAAATTTTCTTCATTTATTCTTCACATCAGCCCATGAAGTAGTCAATTTATCTTTAGACTCAATACCAAGAGCTATACCAAGCATAAAATTTATGTCCGTGAAAACTTTGGCTCTTCCGACTTGAGTGGGGTAAAGATAAGAAACTTCTTTATGCTGTCATTCCTGCGAAAGCAGGAATGACAAGCTGAGAGGATTTTCAATTATCAAAATCCAGAAAGGCGTAATCATCAACCCCATCAAGCCTGAGATAACCCCCATCTGCTGGTGAAGGAGGTATGCTATAGGATGATGGTAAAATTGTAAACAGAAATGTGGATGTAAATACAATTAAAGCATATATCATGAACAATATTACCATCTCCTTCAGGTTGTTTCAACTAATCTTTTATAGAAATCTATAGATACGCGTTGTCTTGTCCAATGCTTTGTGATGGGATACCAGACAAAGGCTTCAAAAAGCATGTAGTCCGGTATAATATTTTCCTCAATAATTCCAACTGGGCCCAAAATATGTCTTTTAAACCTATTTCCTCAGGATCTGGTCAGATAGAAACTCATTGGCAGTTCCACCTGAAGCTTTTCGCTTTTTAATTCCTTTGGCAGTTCAGGGAAAGGGGAAGCATTTCTAACGGCTGAGATGGCTGCATTATCCAGTATTTTTGCACCTGATGAACTTACCAGCATAATCTCCTCAGATAATCTTCCATCCTGCAAGATCGTGAACCTGATTACGACTTTACCTTCAACATTTGCATCCATCGCCCATTTTGGGTATCGTTTTGACTTTTCAATCTTCTTGCTTATCGTGCGCAGAAAATTTTTCAATATCCATGAACCTGCAGAATCAATGCCGTAGTGAGTTGCAGTCGGTTGCTGTAGAGATAGGCTTGATAATTCATCATATATTTTAAGAATGTTTTCCCGGTGATTGTGCAATATAACGCTGCTAGCTGGGGGTTTCGATATATGCACCGGCGATGTAGCCTTTAGGTCATCATAATTTAACATCTTATCATATACCTTTGGTTTTTTCGCCTCTATATAGTCATACTGAGTTAATGGTACCATTTCAGTCTCTATGTATTCGGAAACATCGCGT
>WJIO01000238.1 GCA_014730235.1 Candidatus Poribacteria bacterium | reverse complement strand
GTGCCGATATGACCATAATATACAACGACAAGCCATGGGATTTCGCAGCTGGAGGCCTGCTCATAGAGGAAGCAGGTGGCAAGATGACCACTCTCATGGGCGACAAATGGAGTCCATACATCAGTGAATTTGTGGGATCAAACGGCCAATTCCACGACGAGGTTATTCAACTCCTGAGATCCTTCTTGATATAGGCTAATTCAGACTAAATGATACCAAGACAAATTACAGTTGTTTCACTAGCGATAGCCACTTCCCTATTAGGAGATTCAGCGCTCTACACGATTCTTCCTACTCATGCGGAGCAATTGGGGATCAGGCTTGCTTTGGTGGGAGTTTTGCTTAGTGCCAATCGCTTTGTGCGACTGCTTAGCAATTCTTGGTCAGGGAAAATCCATGATCAGTTTCACAGTTCCTGGCCCTTTATGATGGCTTTGATTGTGGGAGCCTGTATTACTGCTATATATGGGCTGTTCTGGGGATTCTGGATATTCTTTGCCGCGCGCCTTGCCTGGGGAGTATGCTGGTCTTTCCTCCGACTGGAGGGCTACTCATCAGTTATTACCGAGTCTCCTCCAGATAGTCGCGGAAAGTTGATGGGAGCTTATAAATCCATCATTACCATAGGCTTCATGGCAGGTGGAACTCTGGGTGGCTTATTAACAGATACTATGGGGTACAGGAAGTGTATGCTATACTTTGCCTGCTTTTCCTTGATAGGAGCTTTTGCTCTGTTTTTGGAGAAATTGAGGAATAATAAACCCCAGAAAAGCATAGCAGAGAGAGACATAACAAAGCGATCAGTAGAGGAAAACGCTGACACAAAGCCTCAAGATATCAATCTTCCTGCACGATGGATAGTCTATCTCATGGGGTTCGCGAATATTTTGGTAAGTAGTAGTGTAGTTGGCTCAACACTTGGCCGATTACTGAAGATACGTTTCGGCATGAACATTCCTCTATGGCGAACTTCCATAGGTGTTGCATCGGTGACGGGGATTCTGTCCCTCATCCGCAGGATGATAGCAATGTTTCTGGCCCCTGTGATGGGACACTTTGCCGACCGGGCAGGTAGGAACTTCATTCTTATATTCGGTCTTGCTATTAACATCGTTGCTTTGGTACTCATGGCAACGCAAAAGAGCTTTCTTCTGATTGCTTTATCATCATCAGCTTGCTCTGTATCATATATATCTATTTCTATCTCCCTGGACGCCTCTATAGTGGACATGGCATCTAAGAATAAACCTGGTCAGCAAGTAAGCCGTTATGTGACATTTACAGATCTGGGATCTGCATGTGGCCCGCTAGTTAGTTACTTCCTATTGAGTATTCGGATTGGCATAGGATGGGTATACATGGGTGGACTGGCACTTCTGATTGCTGTCTGCGTTCTTTATGGTTTGAGCGTCACTACCTCGTGCCAGACTTAGCAGAATATCCAATGAGTGGTGAAGCATATCCATTGAATCTCATAGATACCTTCTCGTACACATCTTTCGCATCAGTCTTTGACCAATGGCTGTTTAAAACTCATTTCGTAAATCCCGCTAGTCATCTAAAATGACAAGTTCCTGATAACGTTGTGATAGATTCTTCCACACAGGTTCTTCCTCTAACTCAGGGGCAGAAAGTTCAAGGAAGTATCTGATCTTCCATAATAGCCATCTTATTAACTCTTTGTCAGTCAACAAATGCCAATAGCGACTATTATCGAGAATGTTATTATTAGCATGACGCTCAAAGCATAACAAGTATGAAGCCAAACACAAAACCTAATTTAACAAAGTCAAGTTACATGCTTTCCTCATAAAAATTAAAGCTTAATTTTTCCCCATGCTGATGTCAGTTTTCCGCGATACTCCACAGCGACACTGTTTTTCAGATTAATGGCATAATGTATCAAATTTTCCATCATAGGGGTGTTAACTGCTACGTCATCGGCATTCTCGTTCTCGATACCAGCAATAATATAGAAGCCTGAACCATGCTTCAGAAGAGCAAAACCTATATCCTGGGGACCTACGGATGCCAGCATTATATATGGTTCATCAGGCGTGGTCCAGGTATCGTCAAAATGAGCGTTCGCTATCTCATTAGGTTTGGTAAACAGATCACCTACTTCCGGAGCATCAGTCACCGTAAAGGTCTCAACGGCACCTCTCTCAACTCCCGTTATAGGCACAGGAGTCCAGCCTGCTTCACATGGTCTGCCGCCATCGCTGTCCTGACCCACAGGTATTACGATCCCGCCTTTTTCAACAAAGCTCTTTATCTTACCCTCGGTAGCAGCGTCGAAGAAGTATGCATTTTCGCAAATTTCTCCCTGCCCGATCCAGAGAATGTCCGCATCATCTAAACCAGGCAAGCCGCGATCATTTGTCTGTTCGTAAGTAACCTTCTCACCATTTACATTATCAAAGCCTTCCAGGACGGCCAACTCCGCATGACTGATATTCCCTGCAAGGACCAGGACATGTACTTCAGCCATACAATTTATCGCGAATACTAAAGAAAGGAAAAAAACTAGTAAAAACTTGCGCATAAGAATACCTCCCAGATGAGCGTTTTAAATACACGCCTTAAGTTGTTTGATACAAATATAATGCAGGTTTTCCCATGACTTAAAACGCATATTCATCTCAAAAGATGTAAATTCCCTGTATATAAACTATATAAAACCAAGCTTATTATGACAATAATCCATGTAACGCCAATCATATAAAGGTTATACAGGTTTTTAGTTTTGGTCTGCAATAATTATCCGGTAAAATCATGCCATATTATGTTACGTCCATATTTCTTTGTCCACATATCATCCGCTGCCAAGTTAATAAAGGGTATACCTGACAAAACATATAGTAGTAGGATTGCTAGGGCCCGGGCAAAATGACATTTCCCATTGCACTTTGTCTTTTGAAGTTTCATACGCACTTTTCTCCTTTTGCTGATAGGATACTGCGAAGCAATCTACGTCTATTCATCGGCCATCCCTCATCTCCAGAAATCTGTTATAATTATAAATATTATACCAGGCTCCTATTGTCCAATCAATGAAAATATTGCCCCCGTTATTAGTAAAGCCTCACAGGTTCTTGAAATGTCAGGCGTTCTTTTTTCAAATTTTCTTTTGTAAAGAAATTTTGAGTAAAGAAAGATAAGGATAAGCTGATAATTGATCTGGCTTTGGAAAGCTTGACCTTTCAAAGTTCTGTGATATAGTTGGCTTTCCGGGGGCAAGTTCATTTATGACACTCCACATCACTACCTTATCCTGGTGTTACATCATACCAGCAGATACACCTTACCTCATACCAGAAAGGATAACCCACCAGTAAAGACACGAATCTGGACCAACTCCCAGACTGTTACGTTCTCTGACTGCATCCCTGAGCAGCTCCCGGACTGGTGTAAGCTCAGATCAGGAGCATAGGGTAGGAGGCGTGGTGTACTCTTAAATGGGACTCGGTATTTAGGTAGTAACGGAGAAAAAAAACAACGATCCGTTCCCCCCAGTGCAACAAAAAGGTAGTTGCTAAAGTAGGTTTTGATACACCTACTGCTTTTGCAGCTTTAGTTTTCGCACGTCTTTCGTTGCCACCAGGACTTGAGAAAAACAAGCTCCGTTAGGAATGGAATGTTTATAGAAAAATGTATTTCTAAGCTATTATTCCTAACGGAGCTATCTATTATCATAATATCATAAATCAATCTGATCTAATAAATATTATTTTTTAAGACTTCCCCATGAAACAGCCAGCTTACCAGCAGATTTAACCGGTGTTACAGCAGTTCCGGGAATTGTGAATCGGAGATAAATATCATTAGCAGCATCATTTGGCCCGGCCCAGACCCAAAAAGCTGTACAGTCAGGATCTTGTAGACCATTGGTTTGCATTGTGGCAGCGCCAAATCCCCATACACCAACGCCAAATTGATCCATCTGGTTTGCTGGTCCCAAACACGTCAGAAGCTATGGCGAAATCAAAATATGGAGCGATACCCGGTTGCTAAAGATATTCCGGTAATCGACAACTGATATTAGATATGACACCAAGTATTTAACCACTTTTTTTCAGGGAAGACAACACTTTATGCACTTCTGGAGAGAGATAAAGCCCTGAGTAAAATCGCCATTCCTTCAACGCTCTCTCGGCAGCAGCATCAATATCTCCCCGGAAGCCTAATTCTTTCGCACACGGCACCAATTGAAACTGACAGCCTTCATTGCCTTCTTCATAAACCCCAAACGCTCACATTTTACAAAATGTCATCTGCAAAGTCAACAAAAGAATCCAGTCTGACCCCTACTCGAAAGCTGTCCAGGATTCAATTCTCTAATTGCCCGTAAATGCTGATGGCAAAAGGCTTTCCGATGAATTTATAGTTGCTTTTTCAATACGGGGATTAGTCAAGAAGAATTTGCTGATGCCGACGGAGCGTTGGAAATTTCTCCATTACTCCCAAAACCCCAAAATGTATTTCAGAGAGTCTCACAAAATGTAGTTTGTGAGACATTGCTATTGACGTGTCTCTTTTCATGTCTTATTATATTATTATCACAAAGTCTTAGAAATAGTGAAACATTGTATGAATTGTCTTATGATAAGTAAACACAGGAAGGATAATATGGCTCTCATTGGCTATGCACAGGTCAGTTCCGTGGGACAGAGCCTTGATATACAACTGGAAAAGCTGGTCCATTGTGATAAAGTCTTTCAGGAAAGGAAGAGTGGCATATCGGATAAACGCCCTAAACTGCAAGAATGTCTGGAATATATCCGCTCAGGGGATACGCTTGCTGTTACGAAATTGGATAGATTGGCACGCTCAACGCTGCATCTGTGCCAAATCGCAGAACAGCTTAAAGGCAAAAATGTTCATCTCCAGGTGCTTGATCAGAATATAAAAACCAGTGGTGCCACTGGACGCTTGCTTTTCAATATGCTCTCAGCTATTGCACAGTTTGAGACGGAATTACGAGCAGAAAGACAGATTGATGGTATACAGAAAGCTAAAGCTCGTGGAGTGAAGTTTGGCAGGAAGAGAAAATTGACAGCGCAGCAGATTGCCGAAATGTGTGAAAGACGAAAACAGGGCTTTCTTATAAAAACGCTGATGAAAGACTACGATGTATCAAAGGCGACTGTGTATCGCCTTCTCAATGAAAAAGGAGCTAAATTATCAGATAAGAGGGATTGAGAGTCTTCATACAACTTTTGGAAGGGATATGCAAGAATACTCAAATTCAGGAGAGAGTAGGACAAGGATCACAAATGTATATAAAAATTAACTTCAATCTTAAATCAAAACATGCCGTTTGTTTGATATTAATAATGGCAAGCATTCTGTTAATTGCCTCAAACACCCTTTCACAAATGGGTGATCTGGATCCATGGGAAATGAAAGACAAAATTACAAAAGGCATCGGAGTGCTTGTAAGCTACGGAACTGTATCATCTCAATTCCCTGCATGGATAGAAAGGGATGCGGAAGTTATAAGTGACGCGGGATTTCAGTCCATAAGGATACCCTTAAAAGTTGTTGAGTTTTCCAATAATTTTACGCAAGACCTGGGAGAAGACTTTTTCGGATATCTGGATGAAATTGTTGAGGACTGTCGTGCCAAGAATATTGCTGTCGCTATGGTAATGGAATCCGGTGCGGGTAATACTACGAAAGAGAAATTCGCTGAATATTGGTGGCAGATTGCCAGTCACTACAAAGAATATTCTCAAAGTGCGATTGTCTTTGATTTGTTGAATGAACCGGAGCTTGACAAGAATAGCCCGTTAGGGAAAAATCCTGATTTACTTAATGAGTATATGAATGAGGCGATAACGGCAATACGGATGGTAAGCCCTAAAAGATATCTCCTTGCAGGAAGTATAGATTACAATGCGGCTGAGAAGCTGAAATTGCTGGATTTACCGAAAGATGACATCTACATTCTTGGTTCAATCCACATCTATCGCCCGTTCAGTTTCACTCATGCCGGTTACGGCGGCGGGGGAAAGGGATGGCCATGGGATGGTTGCGCCAATCTTAAAAACAGAATAGACATTGCTCTAAATGACGCAAAGCGGTGGTCGGATGATACCGGCAGGCCAGTCATCATAACGGAATTCGGCGCAACAGACAAGTGCAATCAGGATGATAGAATAGACTGGACGTATTATGTGAGATCCCGAGCTGAATTAAAAAATATCGGTTGGGTGGTATTCTCATATACAGGTCCTTATGCATGGGGGCTTTTTGATGTCAAGGATGCACAAAGGCCCATAGCCCATCCTGGTGTTGTCAACTGTCTATTTAATCCTGTGCCGCCTCCGGGTCTTTCTGAAAATATTGCCTTAAAAAAGAAAGTGACGGTTTCTTCCAAAGAGCATAGTGAGAAAATTGGTTCCAATCTGAATGATGGTGATATCTATACGCGCTGGGCCAGCGAGGGACAAGTTGATATCCAGTGGGTTGAGTATGATTTGGGTGAAACTTATAAGATAACCGGTGTTAATATAGAATGGGAATCAGCAGATGCCAAATCATACCAGATTCAGGTCTCGGATAATGGTGGACCTGATGGTGATTGGTCAGATATTTATTCTACTACGGAAGGTGACGGTGGGCGTGATTCAATAACTGGTCTTTCTGGCAAAGGACGATATATCAGGTTATTCATGACGGAAAGAGGTACTGATTGGGGTTATTCCGTATGGGAATTTGCCGTATTTGCCGATACGACTACACCAGATGCCAAAAATACTGTAGAAAAACAAGATATCGCTACAAAAAAATCCGGTGTATCCAGAATCGCTATTAGTGGAGATTTGATATCAGGTTTGACAACGCATGGCGATTTTCTGCCTGTGGACTTTAGCGTCGTTACCGGTGCTCAAATAGACGAATCGGTTGTGGAAGTTATTTTGTATGTTGATGTCATGGCAAAACCGGGCGGCAATGGCAGTCAGGAAGAACCATTCCAAACAATAACGCAGGCCCTTGAGGCGGTGACTGCATTTCTCAAGCAGGAGAAGCCAACGCGGGTTGTCATCCAACCTGGAACATACAGGGAGGGTGAGTTGAATATCCCGGCTCAAGGCAAAGCTTCCTATACGCTTCTGATTATTGAAGCAGCAAAGCCGGGAAGTGTTGTTATCAGCGGCTCTGACGCTTATGCATCGGATACCTGGAAACCTGTCATGGATGAAATGGATAATATCATCTGTTATGAGCATCCATGGCCTTACGATTTCGGTTTTAACCCGGGCGGCTGGAAACAGAATAACCCCAAATATCCCTATGAGCATCGAAGTGAGTTAGCCTTTGTGAACGGCAAACCCCTTCGCCAGATTATGCTGGAAGTCTACGAATATAAGCCTCCGGAAAGCAAGCCTTTCCCCGAGGACACGATCATCGATCCCTATCCAGGTGTACCACAGGATATTAACAAGCATGGAATATATACTTACGTGGGCATGACTGATCCTGAGAAATTACCACCCGGCTCTTTTGGTATTGCTGAACGGGATGAAAACGGCAACCGCATCTACCTCCGACCGCCGGAAGGAATCCAGTGGAATAAGGCAAAAATTGAAGTGTCGGTACGGCGTTATCTCTTATGGTCCAAGTATAAGAGCAATCTGGTGCTGCGCGGGTTGATTTTTCAGCATTGCGCGGGACCCATAGAATCTTATGGAACGGTCATGATCGGCAGATGGTGGCCAGAGCCAGAGGAACTAACTAATCGCAATATTCTCATAGAGGACTGCACCTTTCGCTACAACAACAATAACCAACTGAGTATTCGCTATTCCCAGGATGTGATGCTTCGTCGGTGCCGCGCCCTTTATGGTGCGTATGGTGGTATTACAATGGACACAGTTCAAAATGTCCTCTGGGAGGATACAGAGTCCTCATTTAATAACTGGCGAGTTAGCGGAGGCTGGGCGTCTGGAGGAATCAAAATTCATAACACGCTGGATATGATCACTCGTGGTCATAGGGCCATCGGCAATGATGGCGTCGGTTTGTGGTATGATATAAGCTGTGGTAACGTTCTGGTGGATAGTCTGATAGCCATTGGCAATAGAATTGGGCTCGATTGGGAAATATCCCGCGGACTTCATGTGCGGAACTCCCTGTTCTCAGCTAACCTTCAGGCCAGTGTGGCTATCGTCAGCGGCAGTCAGGTTCTCATGGAGAATAACCTGATGTATGGTTCGCCAGGTTTGGCTCATCTTATTTTGATAAAAAGCTAATTTTTCTGAACTTAATATGCTGTTTTGAAATATTACTCCACTATAATGTTAGCAATATTGCTACGTAGATCAACCCTGTGGAAATTAGCAGATCGGAATTGCTCCCACTCGTCCAAATATTCTGCCGGTAGACGAAAAGCTGGAAATTGCCATTTGTCTGCGGAACTTCCATTCGTTAACCTGAAATCAAATCGGTCAGGAGCTAAAAACTCCAGCGACTTCCAGGCTGATTTCTGTTCACCTGTATATCTCTGCCATTTTGAGAAATCAATCATCACACATCGCGGGGCCCGTTCGCGCCAGTCATCGCTATATATTTTACGGATTCCGAATGCCTCAGCCTCAGAACTATACCATAAATTTTTCTCGCCGCTGACACCTTGCCGAACAAAATCCTCAAACCAGTATGGATTCCCGTGATGCTGAAAGAAAAGCGCCGGGACAAAACCGGGTCTGAAAATGCCCTCATGTGAAATGTTTTCTATTATCTCATCCGGCTGTGGAACTGAGATAATGGCATTACCACGCAGCACAAGACGATCAAGCTTGTAGCTTTCCACTGGCTTACGGTTGAGTATCTTCGCTATTCTTTCATT
>WJIO01000237.1 GCA_014730235.1 Candidatus Poribacteria bacterium | reverse complement strand
GAACACAAGAAAAACCTGTCCAGAAAGATTACCAATCCCGAATTTAACAGGATATACGATCTGGCCAGAGAAAACGGCGCTTTGGGAGGAAAAATAACAGGTGCAGGCGGAGGAGGTTTCTTTGTATTTTACACTGAAAATAGCCACAACAAACTCCGAAAAGCAATGACTGAAGCCGGATTAAGAGAAATGAGATATAGATTCGATTTTGAAGGTACAAAAGTACTTATTAACCTGATGGACAACCAGAACTGAGGTCGTAATTCAATGAAACTGGAAGGCAAAAAAGCAATTATAGCAGGAGGCAGCGGCGGCATCGGTCACAACATAACCCGGTGTTTTCTGGAGAACGGAGCTACGGTTATTGCTTGTGGACGTTCTTTCAAAACCCTTATAGACACACAAACCCAGCTATCCCATATAGCACCATCCCTCTATACATACTCTATGGATGTTTCAGAAATTCAACATGTAGATGCGTTCTTTAATTGGTATCAAAACGCCTTTGATAGTCTTGATATACTGATTAATTGTGCGGGTATACAGATGCCCATAGGCAAAACATGGGAAGTAGACCCCCGGGATTGGCTTTATAACTTACAGGTAAATCTGTTTGGAACTTTCAATATGGCCAGTAAAGCCATACCCATAATGCTGGATTTTGGTAAAGGCAAAATAATTAACTTTTCCGGCGGTGGGGCCACATCTCCCAGACCAAATTTCTCCGCTTATGCTTCATCAAAAGCAGGAGTTGTCAGATTTACGGAAACGTTGGCTCATGAACTAAAAGGAAAAAACATAGATGTAAATGCCATAGCACCAGGAGCGGTAAACACCAGGATGCTATCGGAGGTAATACAGGCCGGCAGAGAACAGGTAGGCAAAAGAGAATACGAAGATGCCCTCAAACGCCAGCAGGAAGGCGGCGCGCCGCCTGATTTAGCTGCTGAATTAGCCCTGTTCCTGGCATCTGACGAATCCGATGGTATTACAGGTCGTCTAATAAGCGCTATCTGGGACAACTGGCATTCGCTAACAGAAAAAATTAACGCAATCCAAGAGTCACCCCTTTACACCCTCAGGCGGATAGATAATAAATATTTCCATGAAAGCCGCCGCTTTCAGGAGATGAAAAGTGATTAACGTTGGTATAGTAGGTGCTGGCTTAATAGGCACAAAAAGAGCAAAAGTAATATCAGAAGATGTAAATTCACAACTGGTAGCCGTTTCAGATATAAACATAGAAAAAGCAAAAGCACTGGAACAATATTGCAAAATCAAAGATAACGGCTGTCAGTATAGGGTATACCAGGACTGGCAAAAAATGCTTGATGATGAAAATATTGATGTCATCATAGCATCAACACCAAATTGCCTGTTAGCCCCTGTAACCATTGCAGCCGCAGAAAGCGGCAAACATGTATTATCCGAAAAACCTTTAGGAAGAAATCCCGAAGAAGCAAGCAAAATGGTCGATGCCTCCGAAAAAAATAATGTACTTCTAAGGGTCGGATTTAATCACCGATACCATCCAGCCTATCGCAAGCTGGTAGAATTTTATCAAAAAGGTGAAATCGGTGACATTTATTTCATCCGGGCCAGATACGGTCACGGTGCAAGACCCGGATTTGAAAAAGAATGGCGGGCCAATCCGGAGATAGCCGGTGGAGGCGAATTGCTGGACCAGGGTGTTCATATTATAGACCTGGCCAGAAATCTCATGGGATGTTTTACCGAAGTGTTCGGTTTTGTTTCCACATTCGATTGGAACATAAACCCCCTGGAAGATAACGGTTTCGCCCTATTAAAAAACTCAGAGGGCAAGGTATTTTCCATGCACGCAAGCTGGACTCAGTGGAACAACCTTTTTAGCTTCGAGGTATACGGAAGCAAGGGATTCCTGAAAATGGAAGGCCTGGGTCGGAGCTACGGCACAGAGACCCTACGCATAGGATGGCGCAAACCCGAATCAGGCCCACCCGACGAAGACCTATTGGTCTTCAACGGAACTGACCAATCCTTTAAGCTGGAATGGCAGGATTTCATTAAAAGCATAATAACCGGAAGCCCCAACAAAGTCACAGGCAACGACGGTCTCCAGGCTGTAAGACTGGTATATGCAATATATGAATCAAGCAAAACAGGAAGAAAAGTAACAGGAAAATGGTGATTAAGTAAACATACAATAATGCACAGGAACTTCAAATGAAAGCAATGATATTGGCAGCAGGAAAGGGAACAAGATTAAGGCCGCTAACAGAAAATATACCAAAGCCTATGGTTCCCTTACACGGCAAGCCACTTTTAGAATATACAATAGAATGGCTGAAAGACTACGGTTTTAAACAGATAGCTATCAACTTGCATCACCAACCTCACGTCATCATCAATCATTTCAAAAACGGTGAAAGGTGGGGAGTAGATATAACATATTCAGAAGAAAAAGAATTGCTGGGAACAGCCGGTGCTGTAAAAAGGCTTTCATGGTTCTTCAACGAGCCTTTCCTGGTAGTATACGGCGATAACCTGAGCAACTGCAAATTAAACAGGTTAATTAGAGAACACAAAGAAAACAGTGCTTCAGCTACTATAGCTTTATTCAAACGGGAAGATACAAGTTCCAGCGGCGTTGCCGAAATGGACACCCATAACAGGATAAAACGGTTTATTGAAAAACCAAAAGAAGGACAAACCCAGAGCAATCTTGTAAACGCAGGCATATATTTCCTCGAACCGGAGGTAATAGCCCATATACCAAAAGATCAACCATACGACTTCGGCCGTCAGCTTTTACCTGACCTTCTTATGAAAGAGCAGGAATTATACGGTTACATTATGTCAGAATCCGAAAAGCTATACTGGGCCGACACGATGGAAAGCTATCAAACAATGCTGGATGCTGTTAGTGATGGATGTATAGGAAACGTAAAATAATGGGTAAAGGGGGATCAAATGGCAAGGTCAAAGGGTTTAAGGCAAATACATTATATAGGGGTTGTATTTCCTACCCAATCCCCCTTTCCCCTTTTCAAATTACAAAACCTTCAACTAACAAATAACCCATCACTGTTTACTGTTCACGGAGAAAAATTTTGAAAAACAAAAAATTCATAAATAAATACTTCGATCAACTGAAAAACATAATAGATACAATTGACAGAGATAAGATCGATCAGGCCATCGAACTACTGCTGGAAACCTGGCGCAACGGCAATACAATATATGTCATGGGCAACGGAGGTTCTGCTTCCACCGCGTCCCACATGGTATGCGATCTGGCCAAAGTTACCATCGCCGAAGGCAAAGAAAGGATGAAGGTAATGGGACTTACAGACAACGCCGGCCTCATAAGCGCATGGACTAACGACAGTGGCTTCGGCACTATCTTTGTTGAACAATTGAGACCTTTCATAAAAAAGGATGATGTGCTAATAGGCGTTTCCGTCCACGGCGGATCAGGAGAAGGCGAAGCTGGCCCCTGGTCTCAAAATCTGGTGCAGGCCATGAAGCTGGCCAAAGATCGGAAAGCAAAGATCATCGGTTTCAGTGGCTTTGACGGCGGGGAAATGGCCAAAATGTCCGACGTGTGCATGGTGGTTCCCATTGATACCGAACCCCTGGGCACACCCCTTGTAGAGGCATTTCATGTGGTTTTACATCACCTTATAGCAGTCTCCCTGAGACTTCGTATACAGGAATCATAAAAATGCGCAAAGCTGCCTTTCTGGATAGAGACGGGGTAATAAACATGTTGGTTCCATTACCCAATGATCCCCGCAATTCACCTCGTAACGCCGGTGAATTAAGATTATATCCAGAGGCAGCTAAAGCCATAGAAAAAATAGATAAAGACCAATGGCTGGTTATTGTAGTATCCAACCAGCCCAACATAGCAAAAGGAAAAAGCACTTTCAGGGATCTGGAAGAGATGACGGAGAAGATGATAAAAACTGTGGAGCAACAAAACGCAAAGATTGACGATGTTTATTATTGCCTCCATCATCCGGATCCAGAACAGGTAATTGTCAAAGAATTATTAAAAAAATGTAAATGTCGTAAACCTGAACCTGGCTTGCTCCTGAAAGCGGCAAAGGATTGGAACATTGATCTGAAATTATCATGGATGGTGGGAGATAGTAAAAGTGACATCCAGGCAGGAAAAGCCGCTGGTTGCCAGACTATTCTGGTAAAGGG
>WJIO01000236.1 GCA_014730235.1 Candidatus Poribacteria bacterium | reverse complement strand
TTTCTTTGTCGGGATTCTGATGGGCGATATCCAGAGCATCCAGGGATGAATATACAACCCTGATGTCTGCGCCTTCTGCTCGTTCTTTTTCCAGGCTGGATTCTGAACCGGGAACTTTTATCATGTCGCCAAAGGTTGCCAGAATTACCCCCGGTTGTCTTGCAATGGCTATGGCCAGATCAATGTCCTGATTGGAGGTAACGCATACAGGACAGCCAGGGCCGGAGATCAGGGATATGTTTTCGGGCAGAATATCCCGTATGCCGCTTCGGAATATGGATACAGTATGTGTACCGCAAACCTCCATGAGGTTTATCTGCTTTTGAGAAGCGTTCTTTATTTCAGCCAGAAGTTTTTTGGCTACTTCAGGATTCCTGTATTCACTGAAGTGTTTCACTCATGGCCTCCCACATCTTCAGGGTTTCCAGAGCTTCCGATTCATCCATTACCTGGATGGCAAATCCCGCATGAAGCAGAACATAATCGCCGATTTTGGCTTCTGGTACAAGCTGTAAGCTGGTTTTTCTCATGGTTCCTGAAAGATCAACCGTTGCCATTTTTTCTTCGATCTGTATTATCTTACCGGGCATAGCTAGACACATATTCATATGCTCCTTGTTTTAACTATGATAGCTGTTGATTGGCTATAACTGCCTGACCCAAGGATATGCCGCCGTCATTTGTTGGTACTCTTTTTTGAGTGTATACTTTAAATCCCTGCTTTTTTAACTGGTTGTATAATTTGTTAGTAAGATACCTGTTCTGGAAAGTTCCCCCGCTTAGAACAACTTTATCGCTTTCATTATTCCAATTTTGTCCTATAAATTTACATGTTTCCGTTATGAAATTAGCCAGAGTGTTGTGAAATTTAGCCGAAATCATACCTTTCGATAAATTTTGATTTAAATCATGGATTATTTCTCGAATCATTCCGCTTACATTTATGTTAAAGCAATCATCTGCGTTTTCTATATTATAGATGTAGCTTTGAGAGACATCCGGTGATGCTATCATCTCCAGTTCAATAGCCGCCTGGGCTTCGTATGTAATCGCATCCCTTATCCCTATGAGGGATGAGACAGCATCGAATAACCTTCCACAACTGGATGTCATGGGGGAATTTATATCTTTCTGTATAATCTGTTTTATGAGATCTATCTTCTTATCTTCCAGGCGGTGGAGAAGGGGTGTATCAATTTTGTCAAAGTCCTGACCGAAAGCCTGATATAGATAGCTCAGGGCCATGCGGTATGGCTCTTTTGCGGCTTTGTCACCACCGGGGAGATGTATGTATTTAAGATGGGCATGTCTTTGAAAATCGGCAAAATCTGCGGTCATAAACTCACATCCCCATATTTTCCCATCAGAGCCATATCCTGTGCCGTCGCAGGATACACCTATAACCTTTTCTTTGATCCCGTTTTCTGCCATGCAGCTTGCGATATGGGCATGGTGATGCTGTATACCTATGAGCTTAATATCTTCATGAGACAGAGCGTATTTTGTGGACAGGTAATCGGGATGCAAATCGTATGCTATGGCCTCTGGATGAATCCGAAACATGTTTTTATAATGCTGAACAGCGTTCCGGTAATAGCTGAAGGCTTCTTCATTTTGTAGGTCGCCGATATGATGACTTATGAAAGCATGATTGTCCTTTGTAAGACAAAATGTGTTTTTTAGCTCTGGCCCGCAGGCCAGGATTTGCTTCATGGAAAAATCCAGGTCTACAGGGTAAGGTGCATAACCTCTGGATCGGCGGATCATTACCGCCTGATTACGTTCTACTTTTGCCACAGAATCGTCACAACGCATGTAGATATCCCGGTTGTGGAGTAGAAAATAATCGGCCAGGCCTGAAAGCCTGTCCAGTGCTTCCTGATTATCCACAGCCAGGGGTTCTTCGCTGATATTACCGCTGGTCATAACCAGAGCCGAGAGTTGGTCATCCAATAAGAGGTAATGCAGAGGAGTATAGGGCAACATAACACCGAGATAATTGTTATTGGGTGCGACAAGGGATGATATATTACATTGAGGCAGTTTTTCCAGAAGAACTATTGGTCGCCGATAGCTTTGCAGGAGTTCTTTTTCTTCTTCAGTTACAAGGCAGTAACTCTTAACCGTATCCAGGTCTTTTGCCATTATGGCAAAGGGTTTATGAGTTCGGTGTTTTCTTTCCCTCATAAGCTTTACAGCTTCGTCATTTTCAGGGTCGCAGGCCAGATGAAATCCCCCCAGGCCTTTTACCGCTATTACGTTACCCTCTTTTAAAAGCTTTACAGCTTTCATTATAGGTTCGTCGCATTTGACCGGGCCTTTTAGGTCAAATAATTTTACAGAGGGGCCGCAGACAGGGCAGGCGTTGGGTTGAGCATGAAAACGCCTGTTGACCGGGTCTTCATATTCGGCCTGACAATCCGGGCACATCTTAAAATCCCTCATGGTGGTTTTTGGCCTGTCGTATGGTATATCCTGGATAATGGTAAACCGGGGACCGCAGTTTGTGCAGTTGAGGAACGGATACCTGTAGCGGCGGTCTTTGGGATCAAAAAGCTCTGAAAGGCAGTCCTTACAGGTGCATACATCCGGGGATATTTTTATATATTTATCCTTATCTCCGGAACTGGGTTTTATTACGAAATCCCGGTAGTTTTCCAGCGGCAGGTATTCCACATCAACGGAATCAATTGATGCTAACGGTGGGGCTTTGCGCTGTATCTGTTGGGTAAAATCCCCTAGCACTTCCTTTTCTCCTTCGGCTTCAATGTATACTCCATCGGTGGAATTCAGAACCCAGCCATTAAGTTTATGTGACCTGGCAAGGTTGTATATAAACGGCCTGAATCCTACCCCTTGTACTATGCCTTTTATGAGAAATCTAGCTCTTGTCTTCAATGCGCTTCGCCTCTAACTTATCTTTCAGCCAGGTATACCATTTGTCCAGTCCTATGCCTGTTTTGCATGAAACCTCAAATATTTCCAGTTCAGTGTTTATTTTTAACGCGCCATCTTTTATCTTTTGTGTATCACAGTCTACATAAGGCAACAGATCGATTTTGTTAATTATGAGGGCTTTTGAAATGTCAAACATCCGGGGATACTTCAATGGTTTATCGTCGCCTTCGGTTGTGCTTAATAGCACAATGCTGAAATCTGTTCCCAAATCAAAACTGGCCGGGCATACCAGATTACCCACGTTTTCAATGAATAATATATCTGTATCATCAAGCTGCATCTGCTTTGCTGTGTGATTTAT
>WJIO01000235.1 GCA_014730235.1 Candidatus Poribacteria bacterium | reverse complement strand
GAAAGCGACCTTGCATAACAACCACATTTTTACCTTCTATAGAACCCAGAACCAGATTTCCAGCGTGGGTTTCCAGGGTAGAAGTGGGGAAATTTGGTATTTCTTCATATGGAATCTCTATAGCTTCTTTAACCTGTTGAGCAAGGGCACCAAGTCCTGTGCCCAGAATGACAGCAATTTCCGGAACCAGTTGTGATTTATTCCTTATATGTTCAACAGCACTGTTAATTTGTCTTTCCAATTCCAGCATTTATTTTACTCCTGTTATCTTTCAGAATTTTCCGTCAGGAATTTCAGGTGTTTCTCCAATAATTCCCGATATTCAATGAAGAAACGCTCTTTCTGGCTCTGTAGTCTTGATATTTGTCTTCTAAGTTGAATTTCTTCATCTTTTATTGCCTGCAGCTCACCCGGTGTATTTGACATAGATTCAGCTTTATCTCTTGCTCTGTTTATTATTTCATTGGCTTCAGCTCTGGCCTTCTCAAGAACCTGGGATACTGCTTTTGTATCTGAGCCCTGAGATTGACTTTTGATATACTGGGCTGAATCCTGCGCTTTTTCTATTAAATATTCCGCTTCTTTACGGGCTTCGCTAATTATATTTTCAGCTTCGACTTTCGCATTGCGGATAATCTCAGCACGTTCTTTCTGAAGGTCTTTATCTGATGCTCTTGATTTTTCCGAAGTCTTGCTGGATTCCATTTTTTCGACCAACTGCTTAAGTCTTTCATTTTCTTTGATTACCTGTTCATAATCGTCAGCAATAGCCTCAAGAAATTCCTCGACTTCATCAGGATCAAAGCCTCGCATTGCTCTTTTAAATTCTTTTTGATAAATATCCAAGGGTGTTATTCTCAATAGCTTTCCCTCCTCTCGGGGTTAAGCAAGTAGCTGAATAACTTAATAAAGCAAAATTCTTCTGATTATATACTTAAACAAGTTTAGAATTATAATTGCAACGAGGGGTGAAAAATCAATACCCATATTTCCTGTATATCGCAAAATAAATTTTCTGATAGGCCCCAGGAAAGGTTCCGTTACTTTATACAGCATTTGTACCAACTGGTTATACGGATCTGGTCTTATCCATGATATAACAGCTCTGATAATAATCAGAATAGTGTATACATCTATTGCGAAAAACAGCAGTCTTATTAACAAATACATAAACTAATATCTCCAATGCAGGGGAAAATATATATTGATTACTGGAATCAGTCAGAAGAAAGTTCTTTTGCCCTGGCAGCAGCCGATGATATTGCGTCAATAAAGGCAGAACGGACAGCATTTCGCTCTAATTGATATAAACCTGCAGCAGTAGTGCCACCAGGTGAAGTAACTTTATTTTTAAGTATAGCTGGATGTTCTCCGGTATCCATAGCTATTTTACTCGCGCCAAATATAGTCTGAATTGCCATAGTGGCAGCATCGGAATAACTTAAGCCTAACTTCACACCTGCATCTGTAAAAGCTTCTATAATAAGAAATACAAAAGCAGGCCCACTGCCGGAAAGGGCAGTGACCGCATCCATAAGTTTTTCCTCAACTATTACTACCTTACCTACAGCCTGGAGAAGCTGACTTGCTTTATCAAGATGTTTATGGGAAGCATTTGAACCTGCACATAAAGCAGACATTCCGGCATTAACCATGGCTGGAGTGTTGGGCATTACACGAACCACCGGAGTTTCTTTTTGAAGGAATGACTCAATAAAGTCGGTTTTTATACCTGCGGCTATAGAAATAAGCCATTTTGGCTGTTTTATATAAGCTGAAATCTCCGACATAACTGCTTTTATAACATTGGGCTTGATCGCCAAAATAATAATATCCGATTTATGGACTAAATCCTTATTATCCTTAACTGCTGTTATGCTTAGATCTTCAGCCAAATTTTCCAGCTTTGACCTGTTTAGATCGCTGGCGAAAACCCGATTAACTGAAACCAAACCTGATCCAATAATCCCTCTTAATAGGGCTTTGCCCATATTACCAACACCTATAAAACCTATATTTTCACTTCCCAAATTTACCTCCAAGGTTATGCAATTAATATTTTTATTTCAATTGAATTTGTACTGATATTTCTAAAATTAACTAAAACCAGATGTTGCAGTGCTTAAAGAGACACTAGCAAATGAAAATGCTATCAGGCTGTCATTCCTGCTTCAAGCTTTTTAAAAAAAGCTTGAAGCAGGAATGACATAGAACTATATTCTTTGAGCATTTTCATCTGTTTCTTCATGCTGAATTCTTATAAACATTGGTTTTAGAGATTTTTTAGAATTCTCAGTTATATTAATAATATGTTTGAGTGTATGACCGGGTTGACGCAACTGAATAATATCATATAACTTTGGAATGTTTCAAGTTTTTTTTCGGTAACAGCAAAAGTATAATGCTGGATTTTACGAAAATAATATGGTAAAGTATCTATTGTTAATAAACAATTTCTTAGCTTTTAAAGAACCAAAAATCGATGAGGGTCTTACATGTCAGTTAGATTAAGACAATGTGCTGGTAGATCGGATTTCTCTTCAATAAGTGATTTTTTATATAGTCTTTACCAACCGGATAATCGAGATGGAAACTGGTTTCAGCCTATATGGGAAGATGCGAAAAATATTGTCGGCCTGGTTCTTTATGAATCATATCTTGGTGAGGCTTTTTTCAGATACATAAAGATTATGAATATCTGAAACCTGAAATGCTTTTATATGCGGAGAATAATCTATCAGGCAAGGACAAGGATGGAAGATATTTCCTTAGGGCCTATGTGAATGATTTTGACACTGAATTTGAGAATTTTGTAAGTTCCCGCGGATATAAGAAAGATTCTAAATCCCATCGTCCTATGTCTAAATTTGTGATTCCCGATCCCTTTCCGGAAATACATGTTCCTGATGGATTTAAGATAAAAAACCTGGCAGACGATAACGATCTTGCTAAGGTGCATAAGGTTTTGTGGCGAGGTTTTAACCACCCCGGGGAGCCACCGACTGATGGAATAAAAGACAGGGAGAAAATGCAATCGGGGCCAAATCATTGTAAAGA
This sequence comes from Candidatus Poribacteria bacterium, assembly GCA_014730235.1. GTDB lineage: Bacteria > Poribacteria > DTPJ01 > DTPJ01 > WJIO01 > WJIO01. The sequence continues at coordinate 2,143 of WJIO01000235.1, read as the reverse complement.
ACACAAAATCGTGGTAGAAGCTCCCGATGGTAATTTTGTGTCATTTGCCGGCTTATGGTTTGAACCAATCAACAATTTTGGTTATATAGAACCTGTTGCCACTGATCCAGACTACCGTCGAATGGAACTGGGTACAGCAGTAGTGATGGAAGGTGTTCGTCGTTGTGGTGAAATTGGAGCCACTGTAGCCTATGTAGGGAGTATCAAACCATTTTATCGGTCAATGGGATTTAAAAAGCTATATACGTCAAACTGTTGGCTTAAGTATTTTTAATTAATCTTAAAAACTTGCTATCAGGGATATTCTATGGGCCTGGCCGAGATCACCATAAGGAACAAAGGCATAATCAAGTTTATAGCTTCTAATATCAACCCCTAAGCCTGCTCTCAGACCCGAAACAGCCCCCAAATCGTTACCACCCATAGTATATATATAACCAGTTCGGAAATTGATAATACCCTTAAGCTTATATTCTGCACCAAAACCTAAACTTACATCATTATCAACAGGGCGGTTTACTTCCGCTGCTAAAGTCAATGTTCCATCAATTAATCTGTATGCAGCACCGAATTTTAGATTGAGAGGGAGTGAGTATGATTCGCTGATAAATTTCATTTTTGTGCCAATGTGCTGAACATTTGCACCCAATACAAGATTACTGTTGGGTATTGCGTAGATGCCACCAATATCCGCAGCAAAGGCCTGAGCGTTTTCTTCATCTATTTGTTCACGCAGGAATTTTGCGTTTATTCCAAAGGAAATAACATCATTTAACTTACGACCAAAGGATAGACCAATAAGTATATCATAAGGATGAAACTGTCCCATATCTTTGCCGGTTTCATCAGTTTTATCAAGCTCTCCCATAGATATATAGGAAATAGTTGCTGCCATAGTACCTATATTGCTTAACGGCTGGACATAACCAAGAAATTCATACCTTATACCCTCAAACCATTCATTGTGCATGAATCCCAGTTGATTTGTTTCCACGTATCCAAGTCCAGCGGGATTCCAGTATGTAGCATAAACATCATCGGCAGCGGCTACATGGGATTCACCCATTCCAACAGCTTTTGCTCCTACTGCTATTTTTAAAAGCTGCGCTCCTCTGGTTCCGGCATCTTCATGTATATTAACTGCTGTACTTTGGTTGGTTACAATAACTGCTATAAAAAAAATAGCTAGCACAGCAAGGATAAATCTCTGCATCAATCTTAATCCTCCTTGAGATTGGGTGCAAATAAAATTGTATAAAAGGCCCTTCTAAATTATGAACTATTATGGGAAATAAAATATTCCTTTTGTTTATATATCACCACTAAATTATAACGGTTTATTGTTAGATATGTCAATTAAATTATGTGCTTTCATAATGAGCCTGTCCCAAATTAGTCAGTTAGGAAAAAACCATAATTGAGCATGGTATTTAGAGATACCAAATCTCTAATCCCCCTGGTCCATGGTTGTGATGCATAAGAACCTTCTAAAGCAGGAAATGAGACATGCCTGTATGGTTCATCAAAATGGTATCTCCATACTCCCTTCCGTTTGCTTGTGCCAATTCACGTCTGTTTTAAGACGTTTCAGAAGGGTATGCTTCCGTCAGAAGGCTATACACACGCTTATTCAACAGTTCATAACATTTACCCCAATACATTCCCAGCCTTCATAAACTATGGCATTCTTCAGCTCATAATGTCTTTGCTCCTCCTGTTTTTTTGTCTCTATCCTGGGTTATAATGTTTACTGTTATTTCTGCAATCCGCTGTTTCTCCTTTTCATAATATTACCTTGGGGTTTTCATATCTAAAAACAAACATGAAAAGTATACAGCAAATGGCTTTTTTTGTAACCGACTAATTTGGGACAGATTCAAAATTGAAAAAGCTGTTGACAAACGTTCTTTGACCTTGTATACTATGGCTGTATCATGTTTTGCCAATCTATGAAGGGTCTTTTTTAGTCATTTTATATATGTATGTGTTAATGCCAAATACTCAACCAGGAGGTGGATGGAATGGCAAAAATCACAAAAACTTTATTTCCGGTAATTTTATCTCTATTGTTGATCGTTTCGGGATGTGCAAAAAAACCTCCTACCATTACAGGCGTAAGTCCTAATAGTGGACCAACAGGAGG
>WJIO01000234.1 GCA_014730235.1 Candidatus Poribacteria bacterium | reverse complement strand
TGTTGTTTGTGCAGTCCCATTCAACACTGGTGCGTGACATGGAAGTTACACCTCCCGAATACTTATGCTCGTATACAAGATCGCCGCTAACATCGTAAACGTAAAGGGTCAAGTCAGCTTTTTGATTCCCCGGCACGTTGAGCTTAAAGGATATATGAGCCACCCCAGCAGTAACGGGATTGGGCCAGCAGTATGCGTCTCCATGGAAGGCCAGGGAAACGGTAAACTCAAGCTCAATGTCTGTGGCATAAATCTCAAAGTTACCTGCTTCATCCCAAACTCTTATCTCTATATCATAAGTTCCCGATTCAATGGGCATGAATTCCAGTTCCCATATGCTCCAGGGAATCTCATCTCCTTCGCTTTTGTCAACAGCTTCTATCCAGTCAATCTGCTTTCCGCCAGGGCCAACGCCACCGATCTCAACTTTAGCAACACCCGAAGCGATTTTATTTCCGCCTTCTTCTTCGCTAGATGAACCAATATTCTTATATAGATTTCCCGGATCACTTGCTGTTCCCTGAAGCTTTATGGGTTCATCTTCCGATTCCGTATCTAAAGGTGGTTCTATTGTAACTACTGGACTGGTAATATCAAACAGGAATTCAGTAAATACTGTTTCTGTTGAATTACCGGAACCGTTTTCATCCAGATCAACCGGGTTTATCTCTACTGAGTATATACCTTCCACACTCAAAGGCCCAGAGGTAAACCAGATGGTATCAATGCCGTTCTGCATCAGACTACCGGAGATCATATTTCCGTCAGGAGATGTAATATTGATGGATGATCTGGTCAGGTCTACACCCACTCCGCTATCTTCCATACTCGCCACAATTGTAACACCGCTCTTGGAGTTAAGGGATGTGGGATATTCTTCCAGGGATGAATCCAGCAGCAGTACCTTTTCATTTATGGTTATATCAGCTTTATTGACAGTTGGTGGACGTGTATCATAAAGGAACTCATATTGTATGGCTGAATCCGGCTTATTACCGGCCTTGTCTGCTGGATCAATTATAACCGTATAGAAGCCGTCTTCGCTTCCGTTGCTGGCTAACGATACGTCCAGCTCAAAGTTGATAGTTGATTCCTCTCTATTGAAAGTAACAATACCGGGTATATCCTGACCGCTGGAATTTTCAAGCTTCATCCAGCTTCCGTCTGCGTTTTTCCAGTCAATCTGGGAACTTGGTTCATCATCGGTAACAACTGCCGATATGCTGATAAGGGAATTACCCGCTTCAATATCATAATAGAATATAATATCGTCTATATCAACCTCAGGTGCTACAGTATCATATGTAAATGTAAGTTCCTGAACGTCGCCCTTAAGTTTGGCGGCGTTCACAGGTGTAACAACTATAGTATAAACACCATCATCCGAACCATCAGCAGCCAGCGGCTTTGTAAGGGTATATATCAGTGTGTTATCACTGTCGTTGCTCTGCACTCCAGCAAGGGTGTTTCCATTGGGGCCCCTTAGCCTTATGGTAGAGCCAGTAGGTGAAAAATCGATACCGCTGTTGCCTGTTTCATCCAATTCAGCCCTTACATCTCTAACCTCTGTGTTTACATATGCGTCATCCGCTGGAATAGTTGTCGGAGTTGTAGACACAATTTCCGGCATACTTACTGAATACACAAAGTTGATTCGTTCCAGCGCGCTGTTTCCGGCTTTGTCCATAGCCGTAATCTCAAGCATGTATCTGCCTTCAACTGATAGACCATTGGGAAATTCAATTGTTATGGTATCAACGTCATTATTACTCATATCCATGTCAACTGCGTTACCGTTAGGATCGATAAGCCTCATGGATGATTTGGACATGTCAATACCTGCCAGTCCTTCATCCTGAAGGGTAGCTATCAACTGAGTTATCTGCTGACTTACATACGAAACATCAGCTTTTATGTTTAGGTTTGTTACCGATACTACCTCAGGGCTTTGGGTGTCATATATAAATTTAAGTTCCTCTTCCTCGCCTTTGCGTTTAGCGTTGTTTACAGGGGTAACAACAATGGCATATTCACCATCCTCTGTACCGTCAATAGCTCTGGGTCGGCTTAGTCTAAATATCAAAGTATTTACGCCGTTATTAGACTGGGTACCCACCAGCATATTGCCGTTAGGGCCTTTAAGGCCAATTGTCGATCCTGTAGGCAGAAGGTTTATACCTCCGCCGCCTGTTGCCCGAAGCACAGCCCTGACTTCCATTAGTTGAGTTCTCTGGTATGCCCTTTCCGCTGAATCGGTAATAGGCGTTGTGGAATAAACCACAGGAAGGCCTGTTTCATATACAAACTCTGTTCTATGAGTAAGCCCTAGACCATTACCTGCTTTATCCACAGCAGTCACCAGAACCGTAAAGGTTCCGTTCTCATCCAAGCCGGATATGGTCAAAGTCATATTTTCGTTGCCATCGTTCTTAAGCACGCCTGAAACATTGTTACCATTAGGATCAAGAAGCTGGATAGACGAATTCTGGAAGTCTATTTCACCGTCTTCGTTATCCTGTAATTTAACTGATACCTCTGTTATATCGGCTTCCAGCAGGCTATCATCCGCCGGAGTTACCTCCAGCACTTCCGGAACTACAGTATCATACATCAACGGATAGCGGAATTCGCTCTGGTTACCGGCCTTATCCGCAGCCAATACAACCACATTGTAAAGACCATCGGCGCTGCCGTCCCTGGCTAAAGGTTTACTCAGTCGCCATTTTACTGTGTCAGCATCATTATCAGTCTTTACACCGGCTATTTGAGTGCCGTCCTGGGCTTCCAGGTATATCTGCTGGTCTTCTATCTCTATCTCAGCAGGCCCTTCATCAACCAGTGTGGCTTCTACAGATACCAACTGTTCGCCAATGTGCGTCACATCTGCGTTTATATCCACAGGTGAAGCCGATGTTACCTCCGGCGGCTGGGTGTCGTATATAACCGTATAACTGCGGCTCTGACCGCTGGCTCCTGTTGTATCCACTGGTGTTACTACTACAGTATATACGCCATCGTCTGTTCCGTCATCAGCCAATGCATGAACCGGACTCCATACCAGAGTGTCTTCGCCGACGCTTGTCTGGTCAGCCTGTATTTCACCATCAGGCCCGGTAACAACTATGGATGAGCCTGTTTCCGAAAGGTCAAGGCCTATGCCGCTGCGGTCTTCCAATACAGCTTCGATGCTGTCCAGGGTCTTTACATAAGCCTGGTTGGTCAGGCTTACCGACACAACAGCCGGGGCTTTAAGCACATAGGAGAATTTAACAGTCACAGGATAACCCGAATTACCGGCTCTGTCCATTGGACTGATATTAATGGTATAATTTCCACCTTCTGTTAAAGCTGAGAACGTGAGAACTATAGTATCTACACCATTATCGTTTTTATCTGCCTCCACTTCACCAGCAGGTCCCTGCAATGTTACCGTAGTATTATCCAGATCAACGCCGCTTCCGTCACCGTCGTTAAGCTGCACTGTAACCTGGGATATACCCTCGTAGAATACATCGCTGGCAGTTGGTGTGGTGGATACAACCGAAGGTGAAAGTGTGTCATAAAGGAATGTAAAAGTGTAATCCGTCTCACCGCCTGTTTTGTCCACAGCTTTTACCTTTATAGTATATGTTCCGTCGGCTGTGCCGTTTGTAGGCAACGGTGAATTCAGCTCCCATGTTATTGTAGAATCATCGTCGTCAGTCTGCACGCCTGCTACCACTGTACCGTCGGGATTCTCAAGTATTATGGTAGACATTTCCAGATCCAGTCCTTTGCCGCTGTTGTCCTGCAACACAGCGGAAACCTGAAACAGAGAGTTCACAAAAGAACGTTCCGCCGGATCTACAGACACAACTTCCGGCAGCAGGTCGGTGCTCTTCTCCACGTAGTCGAACTCAACCTGATATGGATACTGGTTACCTGCTTTATCCATAAGGTTTATGTCCACTGTGTATCGGCCCGTATCTTCCAGAGCAGGGAAGCTGAAGGTCATGGTGTCAACGCCGTTGTCCTTACGCAGTATGCGTTCCGGGTCTACGTTACTTAACGTCATGCTCTCAAGACTTCCTGCGAAGTCCACTCCGCTTCCTGCACCGTCTGTTACCTGTATCACTACCTCTGTAGGTGCTGTTGTCAACACTACGCCGTCAGCGGGTGTTACAGATGTAACCTCTACCTCTAACGTATCATACAGGAACGTAGAAGTGTAATCCGTCTCACCGCCTGCTTTATCTACAGCTTTTATAATGATAGTATACGTTCCGTCGGCTGTGCCGTCGGTGGGCAACGGTGAATTCAGCTCCCATGTTATTGTAGAATCATCATCGTCAGTCTGCACGCCTGCTACCACTGTACCGTCGGGATTCTCAAGTATTATGGTAGACATTTCCAGATCCAGTCCTTTGCCGCTGTTGTCCTGCAACACAGCGGAAACCTGAAACAGAGAGTTCACAAAAGAACGTTCTGGCGGATCTACAGACACAACTTCAGGAAGCAGATCTGTGCTCTTCTCCACCAGATCAAAGGTTGAGTTGTAAGTCTGAGCATTTCCGGCTTTATCGCTAAGAGTCAATTGTACTGTGTATTTACCCAGTTCTTCCAGTTGGGCAAAGGTGAAGTTAATAGTATCAACACCGTTATCCTCCCTTACTATATTGGGAATCTCCGCACCGTTTAGCATAAGAGCCATAGACTCTTTGCTGGCTGCAAAATCAACACCACTTCCTTTACCGTCGGTAACTTTGGCGGTGATGACGGTGGGGGATTCGGTCAATACACTGCCGTCGGCTGGTTCGAGAGACGTAAGCTCAGGAACCTGGGTGTCGTAGGTGAATGTGGATGAATACTGAGTTTCTCTTCCCGACCTGTCAATGGCCTTTACCCTTATTGTATATACGCCGTCAACAGTTCCATCTGTGGGCAACGGTGAATTCAGTTCCCACGTGATGGTGGAATCATCGTCATCTATCTGAATACCGGGGATTACTTCACCGGCTGAGTTTTCAAGCCTAATGGTTGATTGTTCCAGGTCTATGCCCTTATCGCTGTTGTCAACGAGAACGGCTGTAACCTGGGTTACAGTATTTACATAAGACCTTTCTGCTGGTTCAACTGAAACAACGTCGGGATAGAAGTCCTGGGGTTCTTCCACATATTCAAATCCCGGCTGATATGTCTGCTGGTTTCCGGCTTTATCTATAAGACTTACCTGGACGGTATATTTACCTGTTTCTTCAAGCTCAGCGAAGCTGAAGGTCATGGTATCAATGCCGTTGTCCTCTCTTACTATGTTGGGAATTTCAACGCCTTCCAGCATAAGGGCCATAGATGCCTTGCTGGCTGCGAAGTCTATCCCGCTTCCTGTGCCGTCGGTAACAGTAATCACAACCTGAGTAGGTGCTACTGTTACCATGCTGTCGTTTTCAGGGGTTATAGTCAAAAGCTCGGGAACCTGGGTATCGAAAGTAAATGTTGATGTATACTCAGTTTCACGACCTGACCTGTCGGCGGCTTTTACCTTTATGGTATACACGCCGTCGGCAGTTCCATCAGTTGGTAACGGTGAATTCAGTTCCCATGTAATGGTGGAATCGTCGTCATCTATCTGTATACCGGGAATTTCTGTTCCAGTTGAATCCTCAAGCCTGATGGTTGACTGTTCCAGATCAATACCTTTACCGCTGTTGTCGGTTAAGGTTGCTGTGACATGAGTCATCAGGTTTACCGCAGAACGGTTAGCAGGTTCAACATTTGCTATGTCAGGATAGAAGTCACCCGGCTCTTCCACATATTCAAATTTAGATTGATATGTGTGCTGGTTTCCGGCTTTATCAACGAGTGTTACAAGCATGGTATACTTGCCGGTGTTTTCCAACTCGTCGAAGCTGAAGGTTATTGTATCAACTCCGTTGTCCTGTTTCAGTATGTTGGGGATTTCCATACCGTCAACGCTGAGGGTCATGGATTCTTTGCTGGCGGCAAAGTCAATACCATTGGTCGTGTTATCGGCTACAGTAATAACTATCTGCGTAGGCGCTTCAGTTACCATGCTGTCGTTCTCAGGCGTTACTGTTAAAAGCTCTGGAACCTGGGTGTCGTAAATAAATTCAAAGCTCTCTTCGTTAGTTGCTTCGCTGTCATCAATGGCAACCACTTTAATTGTATATGTTCCATCGGCTGTACCGTCGGTGGGCAGGGGTGCGCTGAGTTCCCATGTGATGGTGGATTCATCATCATCTGTCTGGATACCAGTTACTTCCACACCGTCGGGGTTTTCCAGTCTTATGGTGGAATTTTCAAGGTCTATATCTTTACCCACATTGCTCTGCAATACTGCGCTAACCTGAGATAGGCTATTGACCATAGCCCTTTCGGCTGGCTCTGTAGAAACTATCTCAGGGAACATGTCGGATATTTGTTCAATAATAGTGAAGTTATATTTTAAAGCCTGTCCAAGACTATTACCCGCTATGTCAATGGGTGTTATCTCGATGGTGTAAGTTCCCTCTTCCAGGTCCTGCAAGGGCTGGAATTTAACAGTAGTAGTGCCGTTATGGGTAATCCTGCCGGGAATTGATTCACCGTCAAGCTTTAACATCATGGTATCTCTGACGGCATTCAGGTTGGGTCCGCTTCCGCTTCCATCGTTCATTACAACGGTAATTTCTGAAGGTGATGAAGAGAGGAAGCTGTCGTCAGGGGGCATAACTGATACCACGTCAGGTATTACAGTATCCAGGAAGAATGGGTATGAAGTCTGAGCGGAATTTCCGGCATTATCCACAGCAGTAACGACTATGCTGTATCTGCCATCGGCAGAACCATCGCCGGGGAATGGGGTTGTGATTTTCCATCGAAGGGTATCAGAGCCGTTGTCCCGCTTTTCACCAGCAACCGTATTACCATCGGGATCCAGCAAGCCGATCTCGGACTGATCCAGATCAATGCCCTCGCCGCTGTTATCCTGCAACGTTGCGCTAACCTCGGTAAGGGTAGACACGTAAGAGTCCATCTCAGGAACAGTTACGGCGACTTCGGGAAGTTCTGTTCTAACCTCTACCTCAATACTGGCTGTGGCTTCGTTTCCAGCCTTATCCATAACTTCAATAACTATAGTGTAAGTGCCATCTTCCACATAGTTACCCAGGGCATCCTTACCATTCCATGTTACAACGTTTTTACCTTCCCTTGTTCCGGGTTTGGGCTTTGCAGGTGCTGCCAGCTTACCTTCACCTATGGTTATGGTTATACTGGAATCGTTGCCATAGACATTATCGCTTAGGCTGTAGTAAATGTTTACCGTATCCCTCACATTGTCACCATTTGGCGAGAATATTTCAGGATTGACGGCCACGTCGTATATCGTCATATCCCGATCAAGCACAAAGCGTTCAGAATCCTCTTCGGCCACGTCCCAGTCAATTTTGCCATTGGCCACGTTATCGAGAATTACAGCAACTTCGTAACGACCATCGGGTATACCTGAAAGCCGGTTTACGTGAAGACGATAAGTCACAGGTTCACCATCTACAGCGGTACCAAGATAAAGGATGTCATCGTCGTCAAAATCGTTATCGTCATCTGTATCAACAATGATGGCATAATCACCATCGGCATTGCTTGATTCCCCTTCGTCGTTAGTAAGTTCAGGGGTAAAAGATATAATCAATTCCTGCTGATCACTGCCGCCGAAGGTCTCGTCATCGTATGCGCTGTCAACTACATCCACGCTTTCATCAAAATCAGCATCGGGAACGTCCTCGGCGTAAGCGTCGTATTCAACGGTTGGCGTGAATTTGATGATAAGCTCCTGCTGTTGATCTCCGCCGAATACTTTATCTTTATATTGACTATCTACAACTTGCAGCAGATTATTTTTGAAGAAATCCGCTGATGCAACAGAATACGCTAGAACAAAGACTAACGTACAAGCAAGGAACGCAGTGAAAGTCTTTGGCATTTTACTCCCTCTTAAGTTTCCTAACAAAATTACTTCCTCCCCGGCTGGCGTTTATAACCTGCCCTTTAAAAGATTTGCAGGTAATCACCTGAAATTGAATTATATAAAATAAAAATCATTATGCAATTCTATAAAATGATTTAAAGGTTTTCTGTTGTGCTGGGAATCCCCCTTAATCCGAATGTCATTTACTTAGGAAAACATATAGAATATTTGAAAATTTTCTAAGCATGTCATTCTTTCAAAGGCAGGAATCCAGTCATCATATTAGGCTTCTGGATTCCTGCCTTCGCAAGAATGACAGCATATGAATTTTCTCATTTTTAAACTTTATCCAGAATACACAATTTTATTACAAGCAAATACCCAATAAATAGACGTTATAAATTCCTCAAAGTTTATCTCATTTTCTTTCATCATGATGCAGATTCGGACACAAACTGCATGTCATACAGCTTTTTATATAGGCCATTTTTATCCAGAAGCTCCTGATGTGTACCTGTTTCCACAATGCGACCATTATCAAGAACGATAAGTTTATCAGCATTAACGATGGTTGAAAGCCTGTGGGCGATAACAAAGGACGTTCTGTTTTTCAGCAGCTTTTCCAGAGCTTTTTGTATTAACACTTCAGTATAGGCATCAACGCTTGAGGTTGCTTCGTCCAGAATCAGTATCCTGGGATCGGCAAGCAAGGCCCTGGCGAAAGATACCAACTGCCTTTGACCGATGGACAGCTTTGCCCCTCTTTCTCCTACCTCCGTATCGTATCCCTTTGGCAACTGGGATATGAACCGATGAGCGCTTACGGCTTCAGAAGCCCGGATCATATCTTCCTCAGAAGCATCCAGATTTCCGTAGACTATGTTATCCCTTATGGTTCCCGAAAACAGGAAGCTGTCCTGAAGTACTATTCCCATCTGACTGCGCAGGGAATGGAGCTTTATATCTTTTATGTTATATCCATCTATATAAATATTACCTTCTTCCAAATCATAAAGACGGGTCAGGAGATTAACAACAGTGCTTTTACCTGCGCCTGTGGGGCCTACAATGGCAACGGTCTGCCCCGGTTCGGCAGTTAGATTCAGGTTATGGAGGACATATTCATCTTCTTCATAGGCGAAAGATACATCTTCGTATTTAACTTCGCCGACAATATCCGGTAGTTCCTCAGCATCGGGTAATTCCTTAACCTCCGGCTCTGTATCAAGGATTTCAAATATACGTTCAGCGGCTGCCATGGCTGACTGCATGGTTGTAAAGATACGGCTTAGCTGTCTTACCGGCATGTAGAACATATGCACATAACCCAGAAAGGCCACCAACTCACCCCGGGTGAGTTGTTCGCCCATTATCTGGACACCGCCGTTCCATAGAACAATGGATGTGCCGACGGCTGTTATTACCTCTATGATGGGGAAATATATAGACCATACCTTGACTGCCTGCATGTTGGCTGACAGGTTTTCTTCGTTGGTTCTGTCAAAATGCTCAATATTTTTGTCCTCCCTGGAAAAGGACTTTACCACGCGAACGCCGGAAATTCCCTCCTCCAGCTTGGATGTAACGTTGGCAACCTTTTTCCGTACCTCCCGGAATGCCTTTCTGCCCTTGGTGCGAAACAAAATACCCGCGAGAAAAAGCAAAGGGATCAGGGTAAAGCTGAGAAGAGACAGTTTTACATTCATATAAAGCATGAAAGCGACTATACCGATCATGCTTACGACGTCACCTATTATAGACGTTATACCCCGGGTGAATAGTTCATTCAGGGCCTGGACATCGTTGGTAATTCGGGAGATTATCCTTCCGGTTTCACTTCTGTCGAAAAACTCCATAGACATTTTTTGAATATGAGAGAAAAGCTTAACGCTTATATCATATATTACGCTTTGCCCCATCCAGGCCAATATGTAGCTGCGTCCAAAGGAAATAAAAACGTTAAGTATAGACAGACCTATATATAAAAGGGCTATCATGGTAAGACCGTTTATGTTTCCCGGTTTATCCGGTGGCATTATGTATTCGTCAATGGCAATTTTTTGCAGGTACGGCGTTACCATGCTGTATCCAGAAGCCAAAATCATTAGTATAAGGGAGATTATAAGCTTGCCTTTATGAGGGGAGACAAACTTTATCAGCCGGGACATAAGTTGCTTATCATAAAATCCAACGTTGGATTCCTCTTCAGAATCAAAGTGCATGTGAGGCCCGCGCATAACTTTAGTCTTCCTCCTCTTGCTGTTTAAACTGCATTTCGTATATCTCCGAGTATATACCACCCTTTTTCAGGAGTGATTCATGAGTTCCCTTTTCCACTATTTTACCATCTTCCAGAATAACAATTTTATCAGCCCGTTTTACTGTAGATAACCTCTGGGCAATAACAAAAGCGGTTCTGCCTTTTAACAGAGTGTTAAGGGCGTTCTGGATCATATGTTCAGTCTGGGTATCTACGCTGGATGTGGAGTCATCCAGTATCAATATTCTTGGGTTCATCAACAAAGCCCGGGCGATGGCGACGCGCTGTTTTTGGCCTCCAGAGAGGGTTACACCTCGTTCACCCACCTCCGTATCATAGCCTTTGGGCAGGGATACGATAAAATCATGTATATTTGCGGCTTTTGCGGCTTCTACTATTTCCTCCATTGATGCTTCAGTATTGCCATATGCTATATTGTCTTTTATTGATGCGGCGAAGAGGTATGTTTCCTGCATAACAATGCTGATCTGTCTTCTTAGCGATTCTAACTGCACTTCCTTAATATCAATACCATCAATGGTTATTTTACCGGAGAGGGGATCATAAAACCTGGGTATCAGGTTTATCACAGTGCTTTTTCCCGAACCGGTAGCACCTAACAGAGCTATGGTTTCCCCGGGTTTTGCTTCAAGGCTGAAATTCTTAAGCACCAGACCATCGCCGGTTTCGTAGCTAAAGGATACATCATCAAATTTTATAAGTCCTTTTATAGGCGGCAGTGCTCTGGCATTATCTAACTCCTTTACCTCAGATTCGGTATCCAGTATTTCAAATATCCTCTGACCCGACGCTATGGCCTCTTGAGATACGTTGATGATAAATCCCAGCATCCTTACGGGCATCATAAGCATTACCAGATACATATTGAAAGCCACAAACTCACCCAGGGTTAGATTACCCTTTATGATCTGCCATCCCCCAAACCACAGGATAGCGATCCTGCCCACGACTGCGATAAAATCCATAAATGGGAAATACGAAGCCCATAGCTTTGTTATTTCCAGATTCATTTTCAGCAGGCCAAAGACCTGTTTTGAGAATCTTTTGATCTCGTGTTCTTCCCGGGCAAAGGTTCTGACGACGCTGGCTCCGGTTACGTTTTCCTGAATTGCAGTAGTTATATCGGCATGTTTCTGGCGCATTTCTTTGAATTTAGGACGTATTTTCTGGCCAAAACGTGTTCCTGTGTATGCAATGGCAGGCATAACCGAAAGGGAAATAAGGGCCATCTGCCAGTTTTTCATCAGAGTTATAATAAGAACAGCTACGAATATAAATATGCTGCTTATGAAGTTGAGCATCCCGAAGGTAAAGAACCGGCGTAAAGAATCAATATCACCAGTAGCCCTGGCGATCAACTGACCTGTCTGGGATTTATCATAAAAGCTAAAGGGCAGACGCTGGAGGTGATCATACATAGTATTACGGATATCATATATGGCTTTTTGAGCGGCGTATTGAAGGGTATATTCCTGGGCAAAATGGAAAACACCCCTGAAGATCGTGACAACTACTATGCTGATGGCAAGGATAACCAGAAGGCTGTAGTTTTTCTGACCTATGGCTATGTCAATAGCCCGTTGGGATATTTCCGGCACAGCCATTGTCAGCACCCGATTAATGGTCAAGGCAAGCAATGCAAGTAACAGGAAAAACCAATATTTTTTGAGGTATCCCAGTAGTCTTTTGAGTGTTGGCATATATACTTTTCTCCGGACTCAAAATAATTGGTTCTTCCGGATTTAGTGTGGTTATAGTTGAAAATTTTCTCAACTTGTCATTCCTGCGAAAGCAGGAATGACAGCATAAAAAAGGTTCTTATCTTTATCACACTAAATCCGGAAGAACCAAATAATTTAATTGTTTATTATGTTCGAAGAATCAATTTTAACATATACAGAATAATCAATTCAAGAGAAAACGCGTTTACCATATACTAACATAATACTTGTATATAAGCAAGATTTTGTATATTTCCAAGCATAAAATTTATGTTCGTGAAAACTTTGGCTCTTCTGATTTGAGTATGGTAATAATTTGAAAATTTTCTCAACTTGTCATTCCTGCGAAAGCAGGAATGACAAATGGAGGATATTTTTTTCTTAATTGGACAATGTTTTTTACACTTCCACACTCAAACTGGATGAGCCAAAACTTCTGATACAGACTAAAAACTTTATTTGTTACTCCGTTCTTCGCAATAACACAAGGATGTAAAATTTATGCTTTGTGTATATTTTAGACGTTAAAAAAGGATTTATTGTTCGGATGAAATTGTAATTTTATATTGCCTGATGTTAATACTTGATAATCATCCGAGGTATAGTTATAATGGTTTTTGTTTTGTATAGCTGTGCAAGTGAGTTTTTGGAAATAAGACCACCTTTTATTCCTTTTTGGAAAAGGAAAATCAAGGAGATACGATTTGCCGGGGAATATTGAAAAAGAAATTATCAGGATAGGTTTGCCAATCAGACATGAAACTAACCTGTATCCAATGGTTAAGCCGCAAAAAACCTGTATAGAGACAATAAAAACGGTCAAAGGGGATGGTGTGGAAATATGGAACATGCACCTTACATCCCTGGACTGCACTTACATAGAAACCAGACGGCATATATCCACTCATGGGCCTCTTCCGATGGAGATATTTTCGGATAGACCGGAAGGCGATCTATACAAGGGTATTGTTGTCCATCTGGATATAGAACCGGGGGGAGAGATCTCACCTGCGGATCTGGGAAAATACCTGGATACTGTAAAACCCGGAGATGCGCTTGTTGTTGATGCAGGTGAATATACGGATAAATGGCTGGAAGATACTGACGGAATAATTGACACAGATGATTATAACCTAAACAGCCCTTATTTCAGTCCACAGGCCATGCAGGATATAATTGATGCTGAAGTTGCTGTACTGGCCGGGAATTTCCCTTCATTCAGCAATCCCAGAACCCATGAGGGATTTGGGATTGATATGATAGCTGAATTTTATAAGACAGAACACAATATGATACTGGCGCCGCTGGTGAACCTGGGTGAAATACAGGAAACGGAAATTGTGCTTCAGATAAATCCACTGGATATAGAGGGATGCTGTGGTATTCCCTGTAATCCATCAGTTTACCAGGGGAAATTGAAATCAGCTTTTCTGGATTTTATTGTCAGACTTTCTTAGAAAGGTAAAATATGACCAAACCAAAAATAACTGTCGTAGGAAGCTCAAATACAGATCTGGTGGTGAAAGCCCCAAAGCTGCCGGTTCCGGGAGAAACTATACTGGGAAGCGAATTTATCAAAGCACCAGGAGGTAAAGGGGCAAACCAGGCAGTTGCAGCAGCCCGATTAGGGGCGGAAGTTACCCTTGTGGCCAAATTGGGCATGGATGACTTTGGGGATGAGGCTCTGAAAAATTTTAAAAGGGATGGGATTATTGTAGATTTTATATTCAGGGACAAAGACTCACCTTCAGGTGTGGCCCTTATATTTGTTGATGATGAAGGCGAAAATATGATCGTGGCGGCTCAGGGTGCAAACGCGAAGTTTTCAGGTTCGGACATTGATAAAGCTCTATCTGCGATTGAAAATGCTGACGCTGTGGTTCTGCAACTGGAAACCACCATGGAAGCTGTGGAAAGAAGCGCTGAAATTGCCAATAAAAAAGGTGTTCCGGTAATACTGAATCCTGCACCGGGTCAGAATTTATCCGAAGGGCTTATTCAGAAGATAACATACCTTACACCTAATGAAACGGAAACTGAGATACTTACAGATATAAAAGTTAATGATCAGAACTCAGCTAAAAGGGCTGGCAATAAGCTGCTGGATATGGGAGTGAAAAATATTATTATAACTATGGGAAAAGCTGGTGCTATGCTGATAAATACAGAAGAAAGCTATCTTGTACCTGCTTTTAACGTCAAAGCTGTGGATGCAACTGCTGCTGGGGATGCTTTTAACGGCGGTTTTGCCTTTGCCCTGGCGTCGGGAATGTATATCAAGGAGGGCATTAGATTTGCCAATGCTGTAGCCGGACTGGCAGTGACAAAGATGGGCGCGCAGCCTTCTATGCCTGTCATCGGGGAAGTTGATGAATTTCTTGGAAAAAATTGAATGGTTAAACAGTTTATTTCTTAAAAGGAGTAAAAATGGTTGATATGATTATTGATTCCAATGGTGAACCTGCTATTTTTATGCAGGATATTTTTGAATCTGTGCGTATACCGAATATCGTAGTTACGACTGATGGAACAATTTTAGCCTTTGCAAAGAGCGGGAAGCTGGTGCGTCGAAGCGAAGATAAAGGTAAGACCTGGACGACGGTTCAGGAAGTAGGCCATGATTCTGGCGGGAGCGCAATTGTTGACGAAAATAACGGTGACGTTATGGTGGTAAATTCCAGCAAAGGGCATCTCTGGCGAAGCCATGATAACGGTAAAAGCTGGGAACGGCAGGAGATCATTATAAAGCCAAACGCCCTGAATCATGGAACTCCTGACGGCGTACCTGTGCAGACGGAATGCTCAGAATCAGGGCTTACATTACAGCATGGGGAATATAAAGGCCGCCTGCTTATGCCAGCCAGGATTATGGCCCCAAAGGGTACTAATGATCAGGAGTGGTGGCCCTATCACTATAACACCGCAATATACAGCGATGACGGCGGCAAAATCTGGCAAACGAGCTACCCGGTTCAAAGCGGAACAGGAGAAGGAACGCTGGCGGAGTTGAGCAGTGGTGATATTTATTATAACTCCCGCTCCCACATGTCGGTAGACCATCGAAGGCGGATCGCCTGGAGCTATGACGGCGGCAATATGTTTACAGACTGGCAGGTTTCCGATGAACTCTATGAGATTGCCCAACCCCATTATTTTCGTTATGGGCGTAAACCAAGCTATGGGTGCAATGCAGGTCTTGTGCGAGTACCTCTGGAAGCTACCGATGGCAAAGATGTTTTACTATACAGCGCGCCGGATAACCCGGGCGGCTCGCGTATAAAAATGACAGTATGGGCAAGTTTTGACGGCGGCGATACCTGGCCTGTTAAGCGGTTGGTTTATGAAGGTCTGAGCGCATATTCATCAATAACCGCAGATAAAGATGGTAATGTATATTTGCTTTTTGAAAAAGGGGAAGAGAAATTATACGAAACTATTGCCATTGCATGTTTTAACCTAAAATGGTTGGTTGCAGAAAATTAATCAATAAAGCTGTATATTTTTTGAAAGGGGAAATTCTAATTAAATGGCTATACCCGATTCATTAAAAATTACGTACATAGGCGGTGGCTCTCGGTTTGTTGTGGTTCTTTTGCATGGTCTGGCTGGTGAAGCTGAAAAACTGAAAAACGCGGGGTGGCCGATTGAGTTGGAATTGATGGACATATCACCAGAACGGGCCAGACCTATGGCCCGTTATGCTGAAATTACGGCGGCAGAAACAGGTCTTGACCTTAAGGTCAAAATCACCGATAACCGGGATGAAGCTCTCAGGGATTCGGACTGGATTCTTTTCTCTGTGGGGCCCTGGAAGGAAGTCCGGGAGATTCGGGAACAACTTGGTGGAATTATTGGTCATCCTCATGGTGAATCAACCCCTATGGCAGCTATTGAGGCAGCTTCCCTGTGGCCCTATATGCGGAAGCTGGCCCAGGATATTCACGCTCTGGCCTCCACAAAAGCTATATTTAGCACACTGGTTAATCCTACTGATATATTGTCAGGTGCTTTTGAAAAGGCCTTTGGCATAAAATCCATCGGTACATGCGTTGAGGTTCCCCAGCTTGTAACATGGCTTTGCCATAACCTGAAAGTGAAATACGAGGATATAAATCTTCAGCACATAGGCGTAAACCATGTGGGATGGGTAAGCAAATGGACTGTAAAAGGTCATGACGGAACACCAATCCTTAAGGATAAATTAACGGAAATCATGAGTCCACCAGACTGGAACCCACGCTACGAATGGTTTACCACAGTTTTTCAAGCTACCGGATACCTGCGGGCCAGCCAGTATCACAACTGGCCCCATCTGGATAGCTGGGATAAGGATCAGGAAAATAGAAGGAATTTATATTATCAAGCCATACAGCCCCAGGGTGAGGAATTCCGCAAAGGTCAGCTTGAAAAGGCCCTGGCTGAAAACAGGATGATCCGGGAGATTATGCCGCCGCAGGTGCATTATGAACACAGACCATATAACTACATGAATACCCGGCGAACTCTGGGAGTTATAGCATCGGGTATAATTGGCGCAACTACCGAATATGCTCCTATGCAAATCAGAAATGGTGACTCAAACCCGGATTTTTCTCCCGACGCATGGCTGGAAGTGCCGGTATTTGCAGAGAATGGGGAATTTAAACCTCAATACGTTCCTCCGCTGCCGGATTGGATATTTAATCAGATATCAAGCCTGACTAATCAGCGGGAAAACCTTACAAACTGGCTTTCTGAATTGGATTCTCAAGGTCTTGTAAAGGCATTATTTGAATGGCCCGGGCAGATTCCGGTTAAATCCCTGTTGGATTTATCCAGGAAATTACCGAAAATTCAGCAGTTTCAGTAGTGCTAAAAATTCCTATTAAGGAAAGAGAATAAATTTTTTGGAATTGCTTAACTTTAGAGGTGGTAATATGTCTAATCGTGTTCCGGAAGACGTTTATCGTGGTGATTTAATCAGCTACCCCGGCCCTTGGGCCTTTCAGATTCCACATGCCGGAATTATACTGGTAAGCGACCATGAGCTTACCGACATGGTTGAAAACCCGGACAAAATCCTTAACCTGTCCACTGGATTTCAGCCAAGAATGACAAGCCTGCGAGAAATATGCGAATCAGCAGAAAAGAGAGGGATACGCACATTAAAGCTGGCTTTTGACCATTTTTTC
>WJIO01000233.1 GCA_014730235.1 Candidatus Poribacteria bacterium | reverse complement strand
CTCTTGTATCTCATGCTGTCGGGAAAGCTGGGATACTGGTGTTCCTGTCTCCACTTCCCGGAGTATCTGTATCTTGAATTCTTTACTGTATTTTTTCCGCTGCTTACTCATTTATGAATCCTCCTGTCTGGACATATACTAACTTATATTATTTCTGTGTCCGTTGCAAGGGGTTCATTCCAGTGGTCAAAACCTGTTTGCTGCGCTTGCGATGATGTAACTTGATGCCACAATCGGGACATTCTTCTCTGGGCAACGTATCATTCCAATCATGAAGCTTCCATTCCATTATGGCTTTACCAAGACGGTGTAGTGTATCTTCAATCCGATTCTCCAGAGCATCAAGACTCTCAGGGGTTACTTCTGATAGCTTCATTATTTCCTCTTGCCAAAGTTGGCCTAATTCTGTATTATTCTTTATATCTTTTTTATTTTTCATCGGGCATATTCTCCTTACAGATCCTTATTGTATAGGGATATGCCTTTTTTGTCATCTCATTTCATGAATCCAGATCCCCGGTAATCACGCATTATATATGCCAGTATTTTATCCGGACAAGAAATTTATGCTTGGTATTCGGCTTTTTATATTGACTAAAATATATAGAAATGGTATTTTAAACCAAAATAATGTTTAGAAATTTAAAGTTAAAGTTTATCAAGGAGGCGTATAATGGATAAGCTTGGTGTTGGTGTTGTTGGTCCAGGATGGGCTGGAGGAGAACATATTAAAGCTTACATGAATAATCCCAATGCCGAAGTAATCGGTATATGCGGAAGAGATAAAGACAGAACCAGGACAAGAATGGAAGAGATCGGAATCAAATGTGATGTATATACTGATTACGAGAAAATGCTGAAAAATGATGATATTCATGTAGTTTCGATATGCACACCTAATGATCTTCATGTCTCTCAGGCTATTATGACCGCTGAAGCTGGAAAACACTTTCTGCTGGAAAAACCAATAGCACTGAATATTGAAGAATTGAAAAAGTTGAAAGATGTGGCAGATAAATCAGATGTTAAAACAGTTGTTGGGTTTGTGTTAAGATGGAATCCTTTATTTGAAACCCTTAAACCCCTTATTGATGATGATGCCATTGGTAATATATTTTTCGGGGAAGTGGATTATTTTCACGGCATAGGCCCCTGGTATAAACAATATGAATGGAATGTCAAAAAATCCATCGGCGGTAGCACACTCCTTTCCGCTGGTTGTCATGCTGTAGATGGACTAAGGTGGTTCATAGGTCAGGAAGCTGTGGAAGTAACTGCTTATTCAGTGCATGGAAACAAAAATGAGTTTAAGGAATATGAATATGACCCCACAATGGTTGTTATAATTAAATTTGATGGAGGCGCGATTGGAAAGGTAGCATCTTCTATAGAATGTATACAACCCTATGTTTTCAATATTAACCTTGTAGGTGAAAAAGGAACGATAAAGAATAATAAGCTTTATTCCCACAAAATGCCCGGACAGACCGATTTTGCAACTATCCCCACTATACTGCCCGACAGTGGAGACGTCACTCACCACCCATATCAGGGTGAAATTGATCATTTAATCGATTGCATACTGAATGACAAAGAATCATTTGTGAATATTGATAACGCTATAGAAACACATGAAATTTGTTTGGCTGCGGAAATTTCTGCGGCTGAGGGCAAGAGCGTTTCCCTTCCCCTTATATGCTAATATAAATTACATATAATTACCTGATCATTCCGGCGAAATCCTGATTCAGGATTTCGCCGGAATGTATATAAAGAAAAAATGCATATATCAAAATTCCAACTTAAACTTACATTTATATTCCTTCTGATACTTTTTGTAGCGGCGGTTATAGCTTCTTTATTTACCTGGTATATTCTCTCGATAAAAAATACCGTATTGGATGTTGAAAAAATGGTAGAAGAAGTAATTATGGATGTAAGTGATTTTACCTATAACATAATCCAGGAATCAGAGATAGAATGTCAATCTATAGCGGAAGGAATGGCTTCTGATAAGGAATTGATCTCTGCAATGGATTCTTATGACGAAATTGAAGATGTTGTATTTGAAATTTTCCCTGCTGGTGATAATTATTTAATAAGTGTATATAAATACCATGCCAGCACAGACGAAATTGCTGTAGCTTTCATTTCCTCAGATAATAATTCAGAATTAGATGCAACGCTGGTATCAAAAACAATAGAAACAAATGCACCCATGTCTTACCAGGAAGAAGATATTGTTTATGGTGCAGCTCCTGTATTATCAGGGGAAGATATAAAAGGTGTGATACTGGTAAAACAGCAGCTTGAACAAGACCTGGTTAAAAACCTTATGGCCCTGCAAAACCTGCTGGGAGTTTATACCCTAAGAACAGATATTGATAGTTTTGTATGGATAGGCATACTGGTTGTTTTTTTGATTATTGCTATCGGGGGTTTAATTTTAGCTGCTCTTCTGGCCCGAAGTGTTACAAAGCCTATACTCAGTCTTGTAGAGGCTACCCGGGAAATTGGTAAAGGTAATCTTGATTACAAAGTTAAGGTCAAGGGTAAAGATGAAATCGCTGATCTGGTGAATTCGTTTAATTCAATGGTATCCCAGTTAAAATCAACCAGGGAAAGGCTTGTTGTTGTGGAAAGACTTGCCGCATGGCGGGATATAGCTCGACGCATTGCCCATGAGATAAAAAATCCCCTGACACCCATCCAGTTGTCTATGTACCGTTTGCGAAAAAACCTTGGAAGTGATAGATATAATGAGATATTTGATCAGGCCTATAACAGTATAACCAATGAAGTAGAAAATCTCAAAAACATGGTCACTGAATTTTCCCAATTTGCCCGGATGCCCAAACCCCGAACGAATCTAGCTTCACCAAGGGAAATAGTGCAAGATTCTATAGACCTTTATACCGGTTTGCCGGAAAATATCAAACTTAACCTGGATATTTCTGATAATCTACCACAAATAATGGCTGACAAAGACCAGATAAGGCAGGTTTTGCATAACCTTATTGGAAATGCTGTTGATGCTATGGATGACGGAGGGGAATTGTCTGTCAGGCTTTATAAAGATAATGATGAAGTAATTATTAAAGTGGCTGATACAGGGTGTGGTATGTCAGAGGAAGTCCGTCAGAAGATGTTTACTCCATATTTTACAACCAAAGAGACGGGAACAGGTCTGGGAATGGCCATAACCGCCCAGATAATAGAGGAACACGGTGGAAGCATTTCAATAGAAAGTGAAGAAGGTAAGGGAACAGAAGTTATCCTTAGATTCAAACCAGGAACAGAAACGGAAGATGATAAATTATGAAAGTTGTTAATGCTGAAGAAATGCGAAATATTGATAATAAAACTATAAATGAAATAGGAATTCCCGGTGTGGTGCTTATGGAAAATGCTGGTCAAGGAGCAAGCAGGATCATTGATTATATATGCGATACAGAAGATGTCTCTTCAATTTCCATATTCGTTGGTAAAGGTAACAATGGCGGCGACGGTCTTGTTATTGGCAGGTATCTGGATATTCTGGACTATGATGTGAAGATCTATTTGCTGGCAGAACCGGAAGATTTCAGCGGCGATGCCCTGATCAATCTAAAAGTTGCTGAAAATATGTCTTTACCAATGGAATTGTTGACTTCAGAGAAACATCTGGAATCCCATAAAGATGATATAAACAAAAGCCATCTGCTGATAGATTCTATCTTTGGAACGGGTTTAAAAGGCCCGGTTCGGGGTTTTGCAGGAAAGCTGATTGATTTTCTTAATTCCACAGGCCTGCCGATCATAGCTGTGGACTTACCCTCCGGTCTGGAAGCGGACACGGGAAGAGCAGAAGGACCATGTATAAATGCAAAACTAACAGCAACTATGGCACTGCCAAAATTGGGTTTACTGCTTTATCCGGGGGTTAATTATACAGGTGAGTTAGAAATCGTGGATATAGGTGTTCCACCTTCTGTTATAGAATCTCAGAATACAATGACAAATCTTGTGGAATATGAAGACGTAAAAAATTTACTCCCTGAACGCCCGGGTGATGCTCATAAAGGAACTTTTGGCAGAATATTTATACTGGCTGGTTCAGAAGGTTTTACCGGTGCGGCAGCTTTAACCACTAATGCAGCTTTAAGGATTGGTTCAGGTTTGGTTATCCTGGGTATACCTGCAAGTATTAATGACATCATGGAGATAAAACTTACCGAGGCAATGACTTTGCCTCTACCTGAAACTGAATCCCGAACTCTGGCCAGAGAATCCATGGAACAGATTATGGAGATGGTGGAAAAATCTGATGCTGTGGCTATAGGGCCGGGGTTATCCAGAAATGAATCAACAGTGGAACTTATACAAGAGTTATGCACAAAGATAAATATTCCAAAGGTGATTGATGCCGACGGACTCAATGCAATATCTGATCATAAAAGCATATTAAAGGAATTAGGGGAAAATACTGTATTAACACCTCATCCAGGAGAAATGGCCCGATTAATGGGATGTTCTGTTGATAATATACAACAGGATCGCATCAATACAGCCAGAAATTTTGCCGTTGAGAATAACCTTGTTGTTGTGCTTAAAGGTGCGCCTACGGTTATAGCGAATAGTAGTGGTGAGGTATATATCAACAGCACAGGTAATCCAGGTCTTGCTAGTGGAGGAACCGGAGACGTTCTAACTGGAATAATAGCTGGATACATAGGACAGGGATTGAGCCCAGAGAATTCAGCTATCCTGGGTGTATATATACATGGTATGGCAGGTGACTTAACTGCCGGCAGGTATGATGAATCGGGAATGTTAGCTGGCGATCTACTTATGGCTATTCCTTTGGCCGTTAGAAATTTAACCCAGCTTGTATTTATTGATTAAAGATGTATAAATTTAACAACGAATTAAACCATTTAATCAACCGGAACTTTGGTTTTGAATCTTAGCTGAGGTTTTTCAATAACAACTCTTGTTCCTGGAGGAACAGACTCCACTAACCAAACATTACCACCGATGGTAGAACCTTTACCAATAACCGTATCACCACCAAGAATAGTAGCACCAGCATATATTGTAACATCATCTTCAATAGTTGGATGACGTTTGCGACCGCGCATACTCGGACCAGTACCATCTTTCGGCACACTCAAAGCTCCCAGGGTAACTCCCTGATATAGACGAACCCTGTCACCTATTTTTGTTGTCTCACCTATAACAACTCCTGTACCATGATCTATGAAAAAACTCCTGCCGATTTTTGCTCCAGGATGAATATCAATTCCAGTCTTGCCATGAGCATGTTCAGTCATGATCCTGGGAATAAGGGGAATTCCCATTAGATGTAATTCATGGGCTATTCGATATGTTGCAATAGAATAAGTACCGGGGTAACTGAATATAATTTCATCCAGACTTTTAGCTGCCGGATCACCTTCGTATGCAGCCTTTATGTCTTCGGACAAAAAAGAACGAAGCTTAGGCATCTTTTTAAAGAAGTCAGTGGCACATTTTTCGGCTTTGTCCCGACATTCAATACATATATGGGTATCTTGGCCACATTCATGCCTGATGCTTTTGGATATTTCGTCACTTAGTTTTATAAAAAGATTATCTATCCTTGTTCCCACATAATACCGGGAATTCTCCCAACAAAGAACAGAATCACCATAATAACCGGGAAATAATATATCCATTACTCCTTCAAGAATATCAATAACAACGGATTTACATGGTAATCGACTTTCACCTATATTTCTTATGGATGGAATCATCTGATAGCTATCGTATATATCATCTACTATATCCGGCAGTTGCCTTCTCAGCAGGCATTTGCTTCTGTCTTGTCTCATGGATAGATAAACTCCTTTTTAATTATTCAAAATTACATGGCCAGATGTGAAAATATGGTCATAAGTATATAATTATTATCTGTCAATTTATCACCTTTATCCTGTTCCCTATAATGATAAATAACATTATAATTTCCAATGCTATTCCACTTTGGGTTAAATTTTTTCTCTTTTTGGTGCTGGATCACCATATTTCATAAAGACCCGACATGCAACAGCCTGGATTTCAGGATCAACACCTATAGCTTGCTGTTAGGCGCGCGCCTGCAACCAACGGAATGATGTCCCTGGGAATCCTGGGTGGCTCTGCGAATTTTAAACTCATTTTAGTAATTCCTCTGTTTGTTATCAATTCAATGCTCCTGCTTTGTATGAAAGAATATTTCCCACAACTGCATAGCCATAACAAAAAATATGTTTATCAAATTTATTCATTATCTGCCATACTATGCACCAGAAATGCAGAATTACTGATTTAATAATCCCTAATAATTTTATTGCATATTTAAGCAATTGAAAATCGCCTGAGTCAGAATCGAAGTTCCAATAGTTAGAACTCCTGGATTAACATCAAAAGTAGCCGTATGAACTGAAGATGTCATACCTGATGATTTGTTTTTCACACCCAGAAAGAACATAGCTCCAGGAACCTTTCTGGTAAAATAAGTAAAATCCTCGCCGCCCATAGTTGGCTTAACTTCCACCACATTTTTACTGCCTACAACCTGAACAGCGGCATCTTCAATTATTTCAACAACTTCAGGATTATTTATAAGGACAGGACAACCATCAAGATAATTAAAAATACATTTGACATTCATGGCCTTACTTATGCCATTCAGTATCTCTTTAACTCTCTTTATGGATTTTGTTTTTACTTCATCATCAAGTGTTCTTGCTGTTCCTGTAAGTTTTACCTCTTCTGGTATTATATTAAAAGCGTCTCCCCCATTTATCATACAAACAGAAAAAACCACTGGTTGTATCGGTTCAATTGATCGACTTGTCACCGTTTGTAATATATTAATAATTTGTGCGCTAGCAACTATAGTATCACTGGTAAGATGAGGTAAAGCACCGTGCCCACCAGGACCTTTTACTGTTATTTCAAATTTGTCCATAGATGCCATTGAGGGACCAGACCTTACGCCAATTTTACCTTCGTCTAAACCGGGCCAAACATGCAATGCCATAATCATATCTACCTCTGGATTTTCCAGAGCTCCCTCTTCTACCATCATCTTTCCACCACCGGCCACCTCCTCAGCTGGCTGAAAGATAAATTTAACGTTACCATACAATTCATCTTTTTTGCGGTTGATTATCATGGCTGTGCCCAGTGCAGTTGTTATATGCACATCATGACCGCAGGCGTGCATCACTCCATCGTTTTGGGATTTGTATGAAACATCATTTTCTTCCTGAATAGGCAAAGCATCAATATCTGCCCGAATGGCAATAGTTTTACCGGGATTCCGACCCCTTATCAATCCCACAACTCCGGTTCTGGCAACACCTGTTTGTATTTCATCTATACCTATTTCTCTTAGTATTCCTGCTATCTTTTGGGAGGTTTTCTCTTCTTCAAAGGACAACTCCGGTATTCTATGAAAGTCCCATCTAATTTTCACCAGTTTACTATTTATATTTTCAATTTCATAATTAATCAGCATAGTTTTATAATTCCTCCTGTTATTCATAGTATATTACCATATAGGCAAAATGTCAATTAATCCAAGCATAAATTTTAATACCTGTGTTACTGCGAAGAACGGAGTAACAAATAAAGTTTTTAGTCTATGTCAGAAGTTTTGGTTCATCCAGTTTGGGTGTGGAAGTGTAAAAAACATTGTCCAATTAAGAAAAAAATATCCTCCATTTGTCATTCCTGCTTCAAGCTTTTTAAAAAGCTTGAAGCAGGAATGACAAGCTGAGAAAATTTTCAAATTATTACCATACTCAGACCGGAAGAGCCAAAGTTTTCACGGACATAAATTTTATGATTGAATCCATAAATTTTTGTTTCTGTTAATTTCGGACATTATATTGCTTTGCAATATTATTGTAAAGCAGAAAACAAATCAACCTTGATCCTATTTTATATTGCAGATATAATGTCATTATTAACAATAAGTAATCGTTAAAAAATGGATATAATTTAGTTGTCATTCCTGCAAAAGCAGGAATGACATGCTTAGAAAGTTTTAAATTATTTCCACACTCAATTCGGAAGAGCCAAAATTCTTTCATTCCAGCGGAAAAAGGAATCCGGTTTTCTAAAATTGCAATTACAATTCAAGGAGAAAAAAATGCGTATTGCAGTTATTGGTTTAGCAGGTGTTGGTCGAATACATGTTGAAAAAGTCAACAGCATGAAAGAGACAGAACTTACCAGTGTTTGCGATATAATTCCAGAAATTGCCATAAAAACTGGTGAAAAATTTGGTGTTAAGGCTTATAAATCCGCGGAGGAAATGCTGGATAAAGGAAAACCAGAAGGTGTAATACTGGCAACTCCACCAAAATCTCACTATCCCATAACAAAAATGTCGGCTGAAAGAGGTATTCATGTGCTGGCAGAAAAACCTATGGCCAGCAATGTAGAAGATTGCCAGAGGATGATCCAGGTATGTAAAGAAAATGGCGTAACTCTGATGGTAGGGCACAAAAAGCGATTTGTTCCAGTTCTTGTAAGGATGAAAAAATTAATAGATGGAGAATTTGGGCAGATTCAATATATGATCCATAGATATCCTCATCCCTGGTTATCTGATAAAGACTGGTTCTGGCGGGAGGATGACGGCGGAGGCCCTATATTGGAGAACGCTGTCCATGCTACTGATATTCTGGGCTTTTTAATGGGCGATATAGAACGAGTATCAGCCGAAGGAGGAACATTCTTTGCACCCCATCGTAAACCTCAGATCGATTGCGCCGTATATACTTTAAAATTCAGAAGTGGCGCTATAGCTACTGTTGGAGCCGGTATGGTATCCATGCCAGCCTTTAACTTTGAAGACTTTTACATGGCCAATGAAAACGGTGTTGCAGAGATTTCCGGTCAATTCGATTCGGTGGAAAATCTGCGTTATTCCTTTCGCTCAAAACCCGATGAAATTAATGAAGAAAAATATCCCGATGCAGATGCCTTTGCTAATGAGATCAGGCATTTTATGGAATGTTCAGAAACAGGAAAAAAACCTGTTGCCAGTGGTGAAGCAGGTATGAAAGCCGTAGCAATATGCAGAGCGGTAAAGAAATCTGCTGAATCAGGAAAACCTGTTTATATACAAAACAATTAATGGCAAAGCTCCTTATTCGGACGAGTAAGGAGCTTTGGTAAATGATAGTGCTGTTATTTCTCGTTATTTTAGCAAACAAAGTTTAAAGCTGAGTAAGCTAAAGATAAAGAAGTGGTAAACATTTATAAATTTTATACTTTTCACTTGATCATATTTTGATGTTTAAGTAGAATGTTAATGGAATCATTTGTTATTGACACAAACACAGATAAAAGGAGAGAATGTATGAAAAACATAATTATTACTATATTTGCTTTGTTGCTATTGGTTATATCCTCAACCATCTATGCAGCAAATGACCTTGTTCTGCACTTATCTTTTGATGAAGGAGCAGGACAAATCGCCGCTGATGCTTCGGGGTTTGGCAATGACTGCTCGTTTATGGGTAATCCTCAATGGATTGGCGGTCAATTTGGCAAAGCAATGGAATTTGATGGCGCTACATGGGGTGAAATCCCCCATGATGATAGCCTTAATTTAACTGAAGGTCTTACCATAAGTACATGGGTTATCCTGTATGGTGGTGGTGAAGGCATCCAGAGCGCAGCAGAAAAAGGTTCTGCATGGATAGATGGAGAATATAACCTGGCTCCTCTTTATAATGGTGGTACTATTCTTCAGATGAAAGACCTGCCTGCCGATTGTGCTGATCAAAACGTTGGTAGCAATATTCAGGATAACACATGGCATTTTCTGACTGGTACATGGGATGGTCAGGTTATAAAACTTTACATTGACGGTAGCGTCGATGCAGAGATGGCCTGCGCTGGTACGCTTTTAACAAATGATGAACCCATGTTTATTGGCGCAAGAGGTGGTAGTTCCAGATTCATGATCGGCGCTCTTGATGAGTTGAAAATATACAATTATGCTTTGTCTGAAGAAGAAATCATGATGGATATGGAAGATCCTCACAATGCTACAGCAGTTAAACCAGATAATAAACTTGCTATTACATGGGGTGAAGCAAAAACTGGATTTTAATTGAAATAAAAAAATCGGGGTAGTGAAAAATCATTACCCCGATTTTTTTTATGTCTTTCCCTTTAATTCTATACTTTCGCACTTTTTATATATCAAAACGGTAAATACAGATTTCATTAGGGTTCTCGGCTTGTAGGGACACGGTATACCGTGTCCCTACAAGTGTATAAATGTTATATCTTTTAAAAAGTGCGAAAGTATAGCTTTAATTTAAAATGGCTCTTCCGGGTTCAGTGTGGTAATAATTTGAAAATTTTCTCAGCTTGTCATTCCTGCGAAAGCAGGAATGACAGCATAAAGAACTTTCCTATCTTTACCACACTGAACCCGGAAGAGCCTTTAAAATTAATCAGCAGGTTGAGATTCAAGCTCTTTATAAACTTCCATCTGCTTTTCTTTCAGGCGTTTTGGAGTAAGGTCATCAATAATTGCGTATAAAGCCGGGGTAATAAATAATGTCAGAACAGTTGACATGGATAATCCCCAGACAATAGTATTGGCAAGAGGTCTCCATGTTTCCGACTGTCCCCCAAGACCTATAGCCATAGGCAGCAATCCAAAAACGGTTGTAATAGTTGTTAATGCAATTGGACGCAGTCTTAATCTGCCGCCTTCGATAATTGCCCTCCATTTACATACTCCTGCCCGGCGGCGAACATTTATAAAATCTATCAAAACAATAGAATCGTTTACAACAATTCCCGCAAGGGCTACCATTCCATAAAGAGTTAGTATACCGAAGGGATACCCGATAACCAGCAATCCGATCATTGAGCCAATGAAGGCAAAAGGTATGGTGAAAAGTATAATAAGGGGCTGCACAAAGGATTTAAACTGGGCACCAAGAAGCATATATATTAAAAATACGCCCAATACCAGAAGCCTTCCAAGACTGGTAAAAGCCTGGTTAAACTCCATAAATTCTCCCCGGAAATCCAGTCGATATCCAGGATAACGCTGGCTAATATCTTTAAATTCATTTTCAATTGCCCGGTTTACAGCCACAGGTTTGTTAAGGGATCTGTCAACCTGGGCAGACACAGTAATGGCCCTTTCCACTTCAAATCTGTGGATAATAGCATAACCCCTGGTTAATTCAAGATTGGCCACATCCCGGAGGGGAATTGCTGTTCCCATGGGGGTTGATATTTTAAGGGCTTCCATTTCTTCCAAAGGCATCTCAGAGGAATCTTTAAATTTGACAACCACATCAACTTCTTCATCTCCATCGCGATAGACGGTGGCCACGTTACCATGAAATGCTGTTCTTACAAATCCGGCTATCTGAGCCACGCTTAAACCATGCAGCCGGGCCCGATCTTCGTCAAGTCGGATGCGTACCTCTTCCTTACCCGGAGAGAAGTCATCACCAATGTCATACACACCAGGTAGCTTGGTAAGCCCAAGTTTTATTTCGTCTGCGATCTCTTCCAGGTCTTGGAAATATTTACCTTTTACTTTAACCTCAACATCCTTACCTGTGGGTGGCCCGCCTGCCCAGTTCGCAAACTCCAGACGTTCGGGCCCGCTGATAGATTGGGAACGGGTTCGCAGATCGTTTATTACGTCAAAAACGCTTCTTTCCCTATGGTCAGCATCCACCAACTCAATAATAAGCTGTCCTACATGGGTGTTATGTGTTTCTGAATCTTCTTCCTGTACAATACCTACGTTTGCAATAACGGCCTTGAGTTCGTCTTTTGGCAAAGACAGGGCAATGTCTTCTACCTGTTTTAATACCCGGCTGGTCTCTGAAATCCTTGTTCCCGGGGGCATCCACAGACGGACATAGAAAGAGCCAACATCCTCTTCG
>WJIO01000232.1 GCA_014730235.1 Candidatus Poribacteria bacterium | reverse complement strand
GTAGCAATCGTGTAGATCGAATACTTTATCATCAACCCATGCACCAAGGCGTTTCTTGCCATCAGTTTCAAAAGTAACAAGTTTCATATTTTATTTTGTATACTCTAATTTGGTATACAATTCCTCCTTCCTGCATCAATTAACCATCTTTATACAGCCAGGGATTTACCTTTCCATTTGGACTTTATCTTTTTGACTTCTGGTCGTGATTCAAATTCTTCCGGCTTTGGTATACCAAAGGTTTCGCGTTTTACATCCAAATAGTAAAGGTAATTTTCAAAGGTAACATCTGGAGGACATCGGTGGTCAACATGAGGGATCCAGCCGCCTTCCAGGACATAAGGTTTTATCCTTTTTATTTCTTCCCTGATGGCCTCTTTTCCTGCAATGAGCGAATGTTTATTTACACCACCCAGAATGACGATTTTGTCGCCGTATTTCTTACGAATTTCCACAGGATCTGAACCGCCTACAACATCAACCGGGAATATACCGTTCAGGCCAGCTTCCAGCCAGGGATCCAGCATATCGTTTATGTTGCCGTCACAGTCAGTGTAAATAATATCACAACCGTTTGGTCTGAGGATATCGGTGATTTTCCTGTAATTGGGAACCATAAATTTGCGGATCATGGTCGGGGAAATAATAGGTCCTTGATTGAAACACATATCTTCCCAACCTGCGCCGTAATCTATGTTTATTTCCTCTGCGGCTTTCTTTATTACTGTAGAAACCAGATCGCCCAGATGGTCAACCATTTCCTGAACCAGATCAGGATCGTCATATACCAGCATGGATATACCTTCAAAGCCTGCCCAGTTTCTCAACCATCCGAACATACTTCCGATAGTGATTCCCACTGGTCTGTCCCATTCCGGATCGTTATATCTTGCCTTTATCTGTTCCCAATCATCCCGATTTTCCGGATACCTGCTGCTGAGATTGATATCCAGGCGGGGTTTATATATCTCTTCCCATTCTTTTCTGCCCTTTAAGCCAAATTCCAGATAATGGGGTATGGTGGATGTGCCGTCTTTGAATACCTGCTGTTTGGCTCCGTTGCCGTCAACTAAGATACGGTATTCGTCTGTTTCCTCTATAACTTCGGATTTGAATCCCGGGGTCAATCCCACATTTGCTGGAACGCCGCTGCGAGGTGCAAATTCAAAGTATCTGTCTGCCTGTCCGTTGTTTGTTACATCTTCCGGCAATCCCTGTTTGTGCCATACAGGAAAATTTTCCGCCCAATACCCGAATTCCTCGTCGGGTATATGATCTACCGGCTGAAAGTGCATGCACTTTATCCATCTTTCGCGATGAGTCATTTTAACACTCCTGTTTAGTATTTTTGGTTCTTTTGAGTTTTATTGTGGTTATAATTGAAAATTCTCTCAGCTTGTCATTCCTGCTAAGGCAGGAATTCAGTCTTTATGAGGATTTTCTGGATTCCTGCCTTAGCAGGAATGACAGAAACTAATCTTTACTTTTTTAGAATTATTTGCAGAAAAACAGTGAATACTAATTAGACAATCTCTTTTACATTTCCACACTCAAGTTGGAAGAGCCATATTCTTTCGTAAGAATTTTATAGAATTCACTTCTCGCTGTTTTTATTGCTTTCCGGGTTATCAGTCTCTGCCTTAACTTCCTTTGCCATATCCTCCAGCATATTGTCAACATCAACTTTATCCAGCATAGATACCGCGTTATCTATTTTACCCTTGATGGTGCTGCGCTCCGATTTCATTAATTCAACTTCCTGTTTCATTTCCTGAATTAGCTCTTCCATCTCAGCGATCTGATCTTTGAGGTTATTATTTTCTTCCCGAAGCTTTTCTATTAGAGTTACGGCTTGTTGGACTTTTTTCTGGAGAAGCTCCATCCCTTCATCCGCCATATTAGCTATCTCCTTCCTTTTAGTTATTTTCTTAGTTCTGCATTAAATTTTTGTTTCAGAACTGAGACAATTTCATTATGTATGGAATCAACTTTTTCATCAGTAAGTGTTTCTTCCGGTGAAAAGTATTCAATAGCATAAGCCAGACTTTTCATGCCGTCACGGATTTGTTTGCCTTTGTAAACGTCAAACAGATTTAATGACCTGATCAATTTTCCACCAACTTCCTTTATAGTTTTAACTACATCAGAAGCGGGGATATCAAAAGGCAGAACTACAGCCATATCCCTGTATACTGATGGAAATACCGGTAAAGACTGGAAAATAATTTCTCTGGTAGTGCATGTCAGCATTTTGGTGAAATCTATTTCAAATATATAGACATTTTGCTCAAATTCATAATTGTCCAGTATCTGGCGTTTTATTTCACCAAAGTTACCCAAAACAATTTCACCTGATACGATTTCAGCGGAGCGACCCGGCTGAAAAGAAGGATGGACGCTTGGTCTTACAAGATATTCATCCACATCCATCTTATCCATAAGAACTTCTACCACTCCCTTAATGTCGTAGAAGTCTGCTGGCCTTGTTGGCTGATTCCATACCTGAGCATTTATCATTCCTGTTATAGCACCGGATATGAATTCAGGTTCATCCGGTTGTTTGCTACCATCATCTTTTGGATGAAATACCTTACCTATTTCAAATATTCCAACGTCTGTAGTGCGTTGGTTGAAGTTGTATCTTATGTTTTCCAGAATAACGGGAATCAATGTTGTGCGTACTACTGATTGATTCTCGCTTATAGGATTTCTTATTACCAGAACATTACGATATTTGCTGTCCTCTTCCATATGTATCATATCATATACATCAGGGCTGTGAAAAGAGTAATTTATCACTTCATTTAACCCGCATGATACCATAGCATCCCTGGCCTTGTTTCGCAAGTCCATCATGATATCATCTTCTGACTTGGTTCTTACTTCGCTGACAGGCATAGTGACAGGTATATTATCATACCCGTAGAGTCTTGCTATCTCCTCTATAAGGTCAATTTCTCTTTCCACATCAGGACGGAAACTTGGAACAACTACATGCAGGTTATTTTCACTTTGAGTTACCTGGAATTCAATGCTTTTCAGATGATCTTCCATTTGCTGGATAGATATGTCTGTGCCCAGCATGGAATTCACCCTTTCAGGTCGAAGTTCTACCTCAACCGGAGTGTAAGGTACAGGATATGCGTCAACTATTCCCTTGCAGATTTCACCTCCAGCCAGTTCCTGTATTAACTGTGCTGTTCTGTCCAATGCGGTTATAAGACCCTTTATGTCTGTACCTCTTTCAAACCTGTGGGAGGCTTCGGTGTGCATACCAAGCATTTTGGCCGTTTTGCTTATACTAACAGGGTTGAAATAAGCACTTTCCAGAAGTATGTTTGTTGTCTTTTCACTTACTTCAGAATAAGCACCGCCCATTACTCCGGCTACTGCGACGGGTTTTTCTGCATCGGCAATCACAAGCATTTCGTTACTTAATCTGCGTTCCATATCATCTATTGTCGTTATGTGTTCACCATAATCTGCCCGTCTTACTATTATCCGTTTTTCTTTCAAAAGATCAAAGTCAAAGGCGTGAAGTGGATGTCCAAATTCCATAAGGACGTAGTTAGTTACGTCCACAACGTTATTAATAGGTCTTAGGCCCATGTCGTTAAGTCGTCTGCATATCCATTGAGGTGAAGGCCCGATTTTAATTCCTGTTATTAATCTTGCAGCATATCTTCTGCATAAATCCGGAGCTTCTATGGTTACTGAAGTTAAGTCTGAAGCTATTTTATCGCTTTCTGAAAAAGATATATCCGGTTTTTTTAGTAGATTTCCGGTTATGGCTGAAACTTCTCTTGCCACACCCAGAATACTAAGACAATCAGATCTGTTGGGTGTAAGTTCCAACTCCAGAACCGGGTTATCCAATCCTAACGCCTCAATGATCGAGGTACCCGGCTCCAATTCGGATGATAGCTCCATTATTCCACTGGCATCATCTCCAAGGCCTAATTCAGGTTCTGAGCAAAGCATACCATGAGATACCTGGCCTCTGATTTTTGCAGCTTTTATTTTTAAACCATTAGGGAGTTCTGCGCCTTCCAGAGCAAGGGGAGAAATGAGACCCACACGAGTATTTGGAGCCCCGCATACAATTGGTAATTCTTTACCATCACCAATGCTTACAGTGCAAAGGGATAATTTATCGGCGTTGGGGTGAGATTCGTGCTTTATTATTTTACCAACAACTACCTTTTGTAATTTTTCCAGGGGAGGTATTTTAATACTCTCCACTTCAAGACCGACCATGGTAAGTTTATCAGATAACTCTGACAATGACATGTCAAAGTCAACGTATTCCTTTAACCATTCCAAGCTAACTAGCATTATTTATATTCTCCTCGATAATAATATAGTGATCAATAATCAGTAATCCGTGATCGGTGATCAGTGATTCTTGAAATGTGATAGTTTCATTGATTTACTTAAAACTGCTGGAGGAATCTCAGGTCGTTTTCAAATAAAAGCCTTATGTCATCTATTCCGTATTTCAGCATTGTGATGCGTTCTATGCCCATACCAAAGGCAAAACCGGTTACCTCTTCTGGATCGTAATTAACGGCTTTAAATACCTCCGGGTCAACTGAACCAGAGCCTAATATTTCCAGCCATCCAGTACCTGAGCATGTGGAACATCCTGAGGCATTACAGACTTTGCATCCTATGCAAACCTGAGCGCTTGGTTCTGTAAATGGGAAGAAATCTGGTGAGAAACGGTATTTCATGTTTTTTCCAAACATCTGATGTATAAAGGATACTAATACTCCTTTTAAGTCACTGAATCTTATGTGTTTGTCGACCATAAGTCCTTCTACCTGATGAAACATGGGGGTATGGGTAATGTCTGCGTCTCTACGGTAAACTTTGCCTGGAACAATTACCCTTACTGGAGGTTTTTGTTTTTCCATGACTCTTATCTGTACTGCGGATGTTTCGGTTCTTAATAAAACACCATCGGTAATATACATGGAATCCCGATCATCTCTGGCTGGATGGTGTTCGGGCATATTAAGGGCGTCGAAGTTATAATAATCAATCTCTATTTCCGGGCCATTTGCCACCTGAAATCCCATCCCCCGGAATATGCTTATAATTTCATTACGGGTTTGGGTAAGGGGATGCTTTTTTCCCAGTGCTGGATGTCGTCCCGGAAGGGTTATATCAATATGTTCTGCCGCTAATTTTGCTTCCTGTTCCTTTTTTCTTAACCTTTCTGTAGCGGAATCCAGAGCTTTGCCGATGGTTTCTTTTGCTTCGTTGACAAGTTTACCAATTACAGGACGGTCTTCAGGAGATACATCTTTCATCCCTCTCAGGATTTCAGTTAAAGCCCCTTTTTTACCCAGGTACTTGACACGTATTGAATCAAGTTCCCTGAGGTCACCGGCGGCTTTCATTTGCTCAACGGCTTCTGCTTCTATATTCTTAATCTTCTGTTCCATTTATTATCCTCTTTTTGAATGAAAAATTTGTTTATAATAATTGCTTTTTCTATAGTCAATTATGTAATCGTTAAAAAATGGATATAATTTAGTTGTCATTCCTACGAAAGCAGGAATCCAGTCTCCCAGTATAGTGTTTTTTCTGGATTCCTGCTTTCGCAGGAATGACAAATTTTGTAATTTACCATCATTATAAAGGTATTTTCTAAACACATTTTTCATTTTTTAACGATTACATTATAGAATTTCTCATTACTATATTATAAAAAATTTTCCGAAAAAAAAAGCTTGTGATCCATCCCAAGGGACGAAAATCACAAGCTTAATTATTCGCGGTACCACCCTATTTGGTTCACTTCTATCTGCCATAAAAATAGAAATTGAACCCTCTTTCTTTGATAACGGTGAATACACACCGGTACAGGCTTAATTTAACCTTTTTGGGAAATTTCAGCCTGACGACTTCGGAGTGAAATTCAGCCCAGGTCTTTCATCAGGTGCTTTCAATCGATGACACCTGTTCCCTGTTTAAAAGTTAATCCCGGCTTACTTAATCTCCATCAACGTCTTTTTCTTCTACAACATTTGAGTCAGCAGATGAATCCGAAAAGATTTCATCAGCTTTACAATATGTCAGATAGGCTTCTATTGAACCTATGGTTTCGAATACCGCCCAATAGACACCTTTTTCCATATTCCTAGCTTCCCCCTCAATATTACATGCTAGCTTTTATGCTGAGTGGCAAGTCGGGCGAGTTCGGCAAAAGCATTTGGATCACGTACAGCTATATCAGCTAGCATTTTTCTGTTTATTTGTACCCCGGCCTTCTTCAGCCCATCTATAAACCTGCTATATGACAGGTCATGAAGCCTTGCCGCTGCGTTGATCCTGCTAATCCATAACCTTCTGAAATTTCTTTTTCTCGCTCTTCGATCTCTATAGGAATGTTTAAGCGCTTTATCAACAGCCTCTTTCGCTGTGCGTATCAGCTTACTTCTTCCACCCCTGAAACCTGAAGCTCGTTTTAAGACTTTATTTTTTCTCTTTTTTGATGCTACGCCACGTTTAACTCTTGGCATATGAAAATTTACTCCCTAACTATATATAAATGTAGTTAG
Organism: Candidatus Poribacteria bacterium; assembly: GCA_014730235.1. Classification (GTDB taxonomy): domain Bacteria; phylum Poribacteria; class DTPJ01; order DTPJ01; family WJIO01; genus WJIO01. Next base: position 2,281 of record WJIO01000232.1, on the reverse strand, counting down.
CCATATGGAAGCAGACGCTTAATACGATTTTCATCAGTATTATGAACTATTTTGGATTTTCGCAGATTTCGCTTCCTTTTAGCTGTTTTACTACTGAAAAGGTGGCCTGTGTAAGGACTTTTTCTTTTGATCTTACCACTGCCGGTAAACTTAAATCGCTTCTTTGCTCCTTTATGAGTCTTAATTTTTGGCATTACTATCCTCAATTAAAGCAAAACTGGCTTAAATACAATTGTAAAGTATTAAAACACTTTCCCCAAAAGAAACAAAGGAAATAAAGACCATCCTGAAAAAACAGGATAAAAAGGCCAATAACCCCTTATCTGTTTAATATATTGGATTAATAAAGTGAAGCCAGCTCTAATATTATCAAAAATTTAAAGGCTATAGTTTACTTATCAATCCTAAATTATATCATATATATACATTGAAGTCAAGAACGGATCAGATTGTGCAACTGTGTTACTTGGGGCTAAGTATCATAACCATACTTCTGCCTTCCATCTTGGGTGCTTGTTCTACTTCAGCTATTTCATTAAGTTCAGAAGCTAATCTCTGAAGCTTTTCACGCCCTATATCTGTATGGGTTATCTCTCTTCCCCAGAAATTTACCGCTACTTTAGCTTTTGCACCGTTTTCAATAAATTTTTCTATATGTCGTTTAGTAAATTGATAATCGTGTTCTGCGATTTTTGGTCGGATTCTAATTTCTTTTACTTTAACGGATTTCTGGCGTTTCTTGGCGTTTTTTGCGCGTTTGCTTTGTTCATATCTGTATTTGCCGTAATCCATTATTTTACAAACTGGCGGATTAGCTTTAGGAGAAACTTCCACCAGATCAAGCTGCTGTTCCTCAGCATGAGTTATAGCCTGTGTAGGAGACATAACCCCAAGTTTGTTTCCTTCTTCATCAATTACAAGCACTTCCCGTGCTCGTATTTGCTGGTTTACTCTTACGATAAAATACCACCTCCGGATTAGATAATTTAACCAGTCTGGTAAATAATGGAAATTATCTAGTATTTGGTAAAAATATAAATATATGTAGATATAAAAATCCCTACCTTGGTTGGGATTGAATTAACATTGAAATTATACCATAGACATATACCAAAGTCAAGCATCTGAAGTGTTTATCAAGCATAAATTTTATATCCCTGTGTTATTGCGAAGAACGGTGTAACAAATAAAGTTGGCTCTTCCGGGTTCAGCGTGGTAAAGATAAGAAACTTCTATATGCTGTCATTCCTGCTTTCGCAGGAATGAAAAGCTGAGAGAATTTTCAATTATAACCACGCTGAACCCGGAAGAACCATAAAGTTTTTAGTCTGTATCAGAAGTTTTGGCTCATCCAGTTTGGGTCTGGTTTTTCAAAACGATAAGTTATTTATAAGTTCCTTGTTTACATACTCTCTGTGTATTATAATCCTGTATTTTAGAATTAGTTTTTCATTCGATGGTATTTTGTAAGGTTGGTTATAGCATAAACAGGGTTGCAGAAGGGCATAATTTTCGGTATTTCGTACCCACCAGGGGGTCGGATAGCGAGGATTATCAGGATGATCTGTAATTGTTATACCGTATACCTGATTGTCTTCCTGATTTTTACCTGCAAAGTCGCACCAACTGCTTTTACTCCCGTAAATCTCTGATGTTTCATTTATATCCTGAGAATTCAGCATTTTTCCGGGTGTCAGATTATTATGGAATCTGATAGTCAAACCGCTGTAAAAAAGACCCATACCACCCGGTTTTCCCCTTTTAACATCCAGGATGACATCATTATCTACTGGCTTCAGTTGGATTTTTATATCCATTAACATGTATTTGCTTTCAGGAGTATATATTTTTGTTTGCCGCTCTTCTACGAGGTGTGTTGTTCGCTTCCAGTCTACCCATTCGTTTTTTGTAATAAATTGGGCTGAATGAGAATCTGAGGAACATTCAAACAATTCTTTATGTATTATTTTACCGTAACCTTCCGGATTAGCATTGGGTTTTGGCTGTTCCCAGAAGTTCACGCCGTTGACGCTTTTCCATGCGATCCACATTCCCTGATGGTGAACGTGATCATGGGGTTGGTTCATGGTAAGAACAGGGGAATCAGGAAGTCGGATGGGATGCCAGTAAGGCCTGTATCCATCAATCTGAAAGTTATAGCGAGTTAATATTTGCTTATTCCATTTAACTGTTATACCGTTATTATCTGAGCTGATTTTAAACATTTTTTATTCCTTTGTTTTATTAATGAGCAAGGTGGAATTCCACCTTGCTCATTAAT
>WJIO01000231.1 GCA_014730235.1 Candidatus Poribacteria bacterium | reverse complement strand
TTCCTGCTTCAAGCTTTTTGAAAAAGCTTGAAGCAGGAATGACAAGCCGAGAACCCTTATGAAACCTGTATTTACCGTTTTGATTTATAAAAAGTGCGAAAGTATAGTTAATATACGAAACTTTGAAATTATAATAAGCAATTATCCAGGAGGGAATACATGCAAGTTGGTATGGTTGGTCTAGGTCGTATGGGAATGAATATGACCCGACGTTTACTAAAAGATGGTCATGAAGTTGTAGTCTACAATCGAACTTATGAAAAAGTTAAACAGATGGAAAAAGAAGGCGCTGTAGAAAGCTCATCTATGGAAGATTTTATCCAGAAATTATCAGTACCCCGAGTTGTATGGTTTATGCTCCCGGCCGGCAAAGTAACTGATGATAAAATTAAAGATATAACACCGCTTTTATCAAAAGATGATATAATAGTTAATGGAGCTAACAGCAATTATATAGATGATCTTCGCAGAGCAGAGGAACTTGAGGAATATGGTATACATTATGTTGATGCTGGAATATCCGGTGGTATATGGGGATTGCAGATAGGATATTGCACCATGATAGGTGGAGATGAAACTGATTTTAATTATATTGAGCCTTTATTAAAAACCCTTGCACCCAAAGATGGATACCTTCACTGCGGCCCAACAGGGGCCGGGCATTTTGTTAAAATGGTTCACAACGGCATTGAATATGCCATGATGGAAGCCTACGGTGAAGGCTTTGATATGTTAAAAGCATCACCTTATAGCGAGAAACTTAACTTACAGAAAATATCTCACCTCTGGAATCAGGGCAGCGTTATTCGTTCGTGGTTATTGGAACTTCTGGAATCAGCTTTTGAAAAAGACCCCATGTTATCAGAGATTAAGGGATATGTTGATGACTCAGGAGAAGGTCGCTGGACAGTTCAACATGCTGTTGATCTTGGAGTTGCTGTCCCTGCAATAGCGATATCTCTTTTCAAACGTTTTCAGTCCAGACAGGAAGACGTTTTTTCTGACAAGGTATTGGCTGCTCTGCGTAATGAATTTGGTGGTCATGCAGTTGTTAAAAAGGAAGAATAAAGGAGACCGAAATGAATTATATAGACGACTACCATGACGTAAGAGGTGGTTTCTGTATGGATACCCAAACAGATAATTTTGGTGTTATAATATTTGGTGCATCAGGTGATTTAACTAACAGGAAACTTATACCTGCACTTTTCAGCCTGTATCGCAGCGGAAGGCTTGGGAGTAATTTTTTTATCTTTGGTGTTGCACGTACAAAAATGAGTGATGAGGAATTCCGGAAGAAAGTCAATGAATCACTGGAGGGTGAAGCAAAAAAAGACTCCATGAATGAAGCTAAGGACTTTGCAAAGAGGTGTTTTTACCATGTAGGTGAATATGACGATTCAGAGACATATAATTCTTTAAAGAAACGACTGGCAGATTTGGAGAAAAAACATTCTACTAAAGGCAACCGTCTTTTTTACCTCGCTACTCCACCAAAAATTTACTCCCCCATCGTAAATAATCTCAGTTCAGCAGAACTTACCCAGGAACCGGAAGGCAATTCCAGTTATATACATCTAATTGTGGAAAAACCCTTCGGCCGGGATCTGAAAAGCGCTGTAGAATTGGATAAGGAACTTCACCAATATCTAAGAGAAGACCAGATATATCGGATTGACCATTATCTTGGCAAAGAAACTGTCCAGAATATATTGATGTTCCGTTTTGCTAATGCCATATTTGAGCCTATTTGGAACCGTCGTTATATTGACCATGTGCAGATTACCGTAGCCGAATCCCTGGGTGTTGAACATCGAGCCGGTTATTTTGAGCAGACTGGGTTATTAAGGGATATGTTTCAGAACCACATGCTACAGATGCTGGCCTTAGTGGCGATGGAATCTCCTACATCCTTTGAAGCCGATAGAGTCAGGGACGAAAGAGTAAAACTTATGCGCTCTCTTAGACCATTTCCTCTCGATGATCTGGATAAATATATAATCAGAGGACAATATATCTCCGGTTGTATAGACAACGAAAATGTTCCTAGCTACCGGGAAGAACCGGGAGTTGATTCGGATTCAAAAATAGAAACGTTTATTGCTGCCAAATTATTTATTGACAACTGGCGATGGCAGGGAGTTCCGTTTTACATGCGTGCTGGAAAGCGTCTGCGTAAAAAGATCAGTGAAATAGCCATTGTTTTCAAGCATGTTCCATATTCCATGTTTGCCCCATTATCGCCGGAAGAACTTTCACCTAATGTCCTTGTTTTAAATGTCCAACCGGAAGAGGGAATATCCCTGACAATCCAGGCTAAACAACCCGGTGCAAAGCTTTGCATGAATCCCCTTAGCATGGATTTTCGTTATAAAGACCTCTATGGATTGGAAATGCCCGATGCCTATGAGAGGCTGCTTTTGGATTGCATGCTGGATGACCAAAGCCTCTTCTGGCGTAGCGATGGAATTGAGGCTTCCTGGGCCTTTGTAACACCTGTATTGGAAAAATGGGCTGAAGATTGTCAGATTTGTCCATTAACAACTTATGAATCCGGATCATGGGGACCTAAAGAAGCGGATCAGATAATAAAACAGGATGAAAGAAACTGGAGGGAACTTTAAGATAGAACATAACCAACTGCAGTTTTATGAAGATTGATTAATAACGATGGAATCTCATCTTTCCGTTTGTTTTCATTGAAACCAAGTATATTAAAGGAGCTTTTACAACCTCTGATAATGATATTATGGTCTATGTAACCGATAATTATGAAACACCTGAAGGAAATGTTTCTAACTTTACAGAGCTTGATCGTCGCGTTCATCATTTCCATGATAAAAACAGGTGAAAAATCGGGATACTGGGTTGTAACGGATCAGGACGAGAACGATAATCGCTTTTTGGTATTTGATCGGACAAGCTTTGATTTTATAGGTGCTTTTCGCTGTCAGAGTGTACAAAATACAGATGGAATAACCATCAGCCAAACCCCTTTCGGGCAATTCCCTACAGGTTTGTTTTTTGCTGTCCATAATGATGGCGGAGTTGGTGCTGTAAATTTACAAACAATCAAACAAAATATAAGGCTTCAGTAGCTATGGTATTAATATCATCCTGGTAAGTTTCATCACCAATTTCTACCCGAGTCCGATAGTTTTGTTATACTGACTTTCAAGTAATTTAAGTATAAAATATAAAAACGGAGATAAAAATGGCAAAACCAAAAATATTGTTATATGAAGAAATTCATCCGGTGGGTATAAATTATCTGGACGAACATGCAGAAATTATATGGGCTTCAGGTTATGATGAGGACACTATATGTAATCAGGTGGTGGATGTTTCGGGCATCGTAATTAGGGCCAACGGCTCGGTTACAGGGAGGATTATGGACAGCGCACCAAATTTAAAAGTCGTAGGTCGTCATGGTGTAGGTGTGGATAATATTGAATTAGAGGCTGCAACGGAACGGGGAATATACGTGGTAAACACCCCCGGAGTTAATAACGAAGCAGTTGCGGAACATGCTGTAGGGCTTATGCTGTCTTTGACCAAGCTTATAACAGCGGGGGATAAAGCTCTCCGAAATGGTAACTGGAATTACAGGTATCAGCGCAGAGGGCAGGAAATGAAGGGGCAAACCCTGGGAATAGTTGGTCTGGGTAATATAGGTTATCGTGTGGCACAAATTTGTCACTTTGCTTTTGATATGGAAATACTATACTGCGATGAAGTGGATAAGCAAGATGTGGCAAAGGAAATTAAAGCCAGTAAAGTTGAGCTTGAGGAACTTCTAAAGTCTTCAGATTATGTATCCCTGCATGTGCCATCTTTACCCACTACCCGATATCTTATAAACTCCGAAAACATAAAACTTATGAAAAAGACAGCATACCTGATTAACACATCAAGAGGTCCTGTGGTAGATACTGAAGCTTTAATAGAGGCACTGGATAATAATTTAATCACCGGTACTGGACTGGACGTTTATGAAGAAGAGCCGCTTCCTGATGACGACAAAATTCTGGACGCGCCAAATACTATCCTGACTCCTCACGTGGCATCCCATACAGAAGAGGCTATGAAGGCAATGGCTATGGTGGTGGAGGATGTTATACAGGTAATAAATGGCAATAAACCTAAAAATCCTGTGAACCAGATACCATGATATAATGGAAATCAAACAGCTTGTATTAAATACAATAAAAAAGCATAAAATGATCACCAGAGGTGAGAAAATTGTGACGTCAGTATCAGGTGGGCCAGACTCTATGGCCCTTTTGTATTTATTGTATGATCTTCGCGATGAACTGGAATGTACTCTACATGTAGCCCATCTTGATCATCAACTCAGAGGTGAAGAGTCAAAAGCCGATGCTGATTATGTAAAAGATCACGCCCAAAGACTGGGTCTGGATATAACTCTGGAGTCAATTAATGTGGCAAAACTAATTACTCCAAAAGAATCAATAGAAAGCGGAGCGAGACGGATAAGATATGATTTTTATACTCGAGTTATGAATGAAGTAAAAGCTGATAAAATAGCCCTGGGACATAACTCCGACGATCAGGCGGAAACCGTAATTATGAGGTTATTGAGAGGTTCAGGAACAAAAGGCCTCATGGGAATACCAGCGGTTCGAGAAGACAAGTTTATCAGACCTATAATAGAGATTGACAGAAAACAGATCAATCAATATTTGAAAAACATAGGAATAACAGCCTGTCAGGACTCTACCAACCTGAGTACCTATTATCTACGCAATAAAATAAGGCTTGAGCTAATACCATTGCTGGAGAAGTATTATAGCCCTAATATAAAACAGATTCTACAGCAAACTGCTGATATACTCAGGGCAGAAGACGATTTTTTGAATCAATTGATCCGGAATATATGGGCTGAATGCATAGAGAAACTTGATGCCCATATGGTAGAAATAAATGATGAGGATTTTAAAAGAAAGCATATTGCAGTTCAGCGACGTTTAATACGCCTTGCTGTTGAATTTATGATCGGTCATCTTATGGGTTTCGATTATAAGCACGTTGAAACATTAAGAAATTTAATACTGGGAGGTGAAACCGGAAGCAGGATCAGTTTACCCCATGGAATTGTGGCCAGGAAAACTTATGGTAAATTGATAATACAGAAAGACTACCTTCTGGAAGATGAAAAAGAATATTTCCATCATAAAATCCATGTTCCAGGTAATACATATATACCAGAATTATCCATGACAATTGAAATAAACATTAATCATTTAGATTCGTCTTTAAAATATCAGGAATCCGGCAGATTTAATGGGGCTTTTGATTACAGCAAGATTACAGGATATCTACAAATACGCAACAGAAAACCCGGTGATCGCTTTCAACCCCTGGGTATGAATAACATGAAAAAACTGAAAGATTTTTTTATTGATGAAAAAATTCCAGTTGATATAAGGGATAAAATACCTTTGTTGACAGATGAAAAAGACAGGATAATATGGGTTGTTGGCTATCGAATTGATGATAGATTTAAATTAACCCCGGAAACAAAGGAATATATGTCAGTAGATGTTGTTTATGATAGTTGTTAAAAATTGTATAGAAATGTAAACCTAATGTCTGATAAAAACGACTTCTAAATATGGAACAATAATCACTTATTGTTTGTTTTTATATTCGGTGGATCTATGGATAAAAATATTTCTCAAATATTAATTTCAGAATCAGCAATAATTGAACGGATAAAAGAACTAGGGAAGAAAATATCCCTGGATTATCAGGGGGAACCCTTAACAGTTATTTGCATTTTAAAAGGGGCTTTTATATTTCTTGCTGATCTTTTGAGAAATATAAGTCTTCATACCAGTGTTGAATTTATTCAGGTATCAAGTTATGGAGAAAAAACAGAATCTTCGGGTAAAATTAAGATAATTCAGAACCTGTCGGAAAGCATTTGCAATAAAAATGTCCTGGTTGTGGATGATATTCTGGACAGTGGTCTTACACTAAGTTATATGAAGGAATTATTGATACTGGAAAGACCAAAAACTCTTAAATTCTGTGTATTATTAAATAAATCTAAAGATATTATAAGAGAAACCGAAGTAGATTATATTGGGTTTGAAATACCAGATAGATTTGTTGTGGGTTATGGTTTAGATTATGCCGAACAGTATCGGGGATTACCATACATAGCTACACTGGAATAATAATAACGTTGACTTAATGCGCTTGACACAGTAGTTACTAGGTGTTATAATTTTACTTAATAATATCAAGCGGTTACAGCTATATTAAATATTGATTATTTACTTCCGCTTGGTTTTGTATAGATAAATAAAGGGGAAAAGATTGAACAAGAACATCCGCAGTATGATAGTATGGTTATTGGTGGGAATTATACTTGCATACACGTTCTGGCGATTTTTGCTTAATGAACCTCAGCGTGTATATACTATGAAAGCAAGTGAATTCTATGATATTATAGATACAGAGAAGGATTCTCAAAACCGAATAGCTTCCGTAGAAATTCGCAAGGATTGGATCAAAGGTGAATTTGCGCCGGGATATGAAATGGGTGGCGCAACACATTTTAAGACTCCAAGAGATATATATTCAAATTATGAATTAGAACCTTTACTGAGAAATAGCGGGGTTGAATTTGATTATCAGGAACCATCACGCTTTCCAGAATGGTTGGGCTTTTTTGCTGGTGGACTTTTGCCGCTATTACTCCTTATAGGTTTTATGTATTTTATATCAAGGCAAATGCAGGGAACCGGTAACAGAGCTTTGGCCTTCGGAAAGAGTAAAGCCCGTCTTCATTCGGACAACCAACCCAAGAAAACTTTTGATGATGTAGCCGGATGTGATGAGGCCAAAGAAGACTTAAAGGAAGTAATTGATTTTCTCCAGGATGCTAAAAAATTCCAGCGTCTTGGTGGAAGAATACCAAAAGGTGTACTTTTGGTAGGCCCTCCCGGAACTGGCAAAACTCTCCTGGCTCGCGCAGTTGCTGGCGAGGCTGGTGTACCCTTCTTCAGCATCAGCGGTTCGGACTTTGTTGAGATGTTTGTTGGTGTAGGAGCATCCAGAGTTCGTGACCTTTTTGAAACTGGAAGACGCAACGCTCCCTGTATTATATTCCTTGATGAGTTAGATGCTGTAGGCAGACATCGAGGTGCAGGTATAGGCGGCGGACATGACGAACGGGAACAAACCCTGAATCAACTTCTGGTGGAAATGGATGGTTTTAATACAACCGAAGGTGTTATTCTCATGGCTGCTACCAACAGACCGGATGTGCTGGATCCAGCTTTGTTGAGACCCGGTCGTTTTGATCGTCAGATAGTGGTTGATCTTCCTGATGTCAGGGGTAGAGAAGGTATATTCAGAGTCCATACCAAAGACAAAGTTCCGCTTTCTGATGATGTGGATTTGAGTATACTTGCCCGAAGCACTCCCGGATTTTCCGGTGCAGATATTGCCAATATGGTCAATGAAGCTGCTCTCCTGGCTGCCCGTGAAAATAAAGAAAACGTGGATATGAGTTCCATGGAAGAGGCTAAAGATAGAATACTTATGGGGCCGGAACGCAGAAGCATATTTATCAGCGAATCGGAAAAAAGACTTACCGCATATCATGAAGCCGGACATGCAATTCTTTCCTATTTAATTCCGGAAGCTGATCCAAATTATAAATGCTCTATTATCCCCCGTGGCCGTGCTTTGGGTGTGACTCAAAAACTTCCCTCAGAAGAAAAACATAACTACACCAAGAGCTACCTGCAGGCGGAAATAACTGTAAAACTTGGGGGTAGGGTTGCGGAACAGATGAAATTTGGCGAACCATCTACCGGTGCTAAGGATGATCTGGAAAGAGCTACTGACATGGCAAGAAAAATGGTCTGCGACTGGGGAATGAGTGACAAAATGGGCCCCCTTACCTTTGGGAAAAAGGAAGAACAGATATTCCTTGGTAGAGAAATAGCCCAACATAAAGACTATAGCGAACATACAGCCGTTGAAATTGATAAGGAAGTTCGACGTATTGTAGAGGAATCCCTGCATCAGGCTGAAACATTGATTAAAGAAAACGAAAATAAATTAGACCGATTGGCCATGGCATTATTGGAAAGAGAAATGCTTAATGCTCAGGAGATAGAGGAAATTATGGAAACAGAGGATATTGCGACTGCTGTTAGTTAAACAATTCCAAGAAAATTGGCTCTTCCGGGTTTAGTATTGTTATAATTGAAAATTCTCTCAGCTTGTTATTTCTGCGAAATCGGGAGTCCAGTCTTTATGAAGATCTACTGGATTCCCGCTTTCGCAGGAATGACAGCATAAAGAAGTTTCTTATCTTTACCACACTGAATCCGGAAGAGCCAGAGAATTCTTTCAGGATATCAAAGTCTTCAGTCGCGCCAAAAATCCCCTTCAACCCCTTATAAAGGGGGAATAATGGGCTTTGCCCATTAGGATAAAGTTGAAAAGATTTATTGAAAAATCACTTAAGTGTTATCTTCCAAAAATTCCTTAAATATTTCGCGCTGAAAGTTCTCCTGATTTCCTTGTAAAGGTTGAACAAGCGATCTTCCCTTCTGCTGATATAATCGCTGTAAATTTAAATAAAGTAAATAGACCAATGCCTATGGAGTTTTAAACTCCATAGGCATATGCTTTTTCGGGCTTTCCTTTATACCTCGGAAACATTGCTACAGTTTGATTTTTGGTGTGCAAATGAATGAAATAAATTCCCTGAATCTGGATGAAATTAACAGAACTCTTGTGATGGGTATTCTCAATGTTACACCGGATTCCTTCTCTGATGGCGGGAAATTTAATTCGGTGGCTAGAGCAGTAGAACATGCCCGGAAAATGGTGGAAGATGGAGCGGATATAATCGATCTGGGAGGAGAATCAAGCCGACCCGGTTCGCTTCCTGTTCCTGAGGAAGTTGAAATTGAAAGGGTACTACCTGTAATTGAAAAGCTTGTAAAATTTATAGATGTTCCCATATCTATAGACACATACAAATCCCCTGTAGCAAGGCAGGCATTAGAAGCTGGAGCCACTATAATAAATGATATAAGCGCCTTACGTTATGATCCTGATATGGCTTCTGTTGCAGTTGATGCAGGCGTTCCAGTAATTTTGATGCACATGAAAGGCACTCCCAGGGATATGCAACGAAATCCTCACTATAAATCCCTTATACCCGAAATTATATCCTTTTTCAGCGAAAGAATAAATTTTGCTTTGAAAGAAGGAATTTCCCATGAACAAATTATAATTGATCCCGGGATTGGTTTTGGTAAAACTATAGATCACAACCTTGAGATTATAAGGCGTTTGAGGGATTTTAAAGTTCTCGATAAACCAATTTTGATGGGAACTTCAAGAAAATCTTTTATCGGTAAAATCCTTGACCTTCAAGTCGAAGACAGGCTCGAGGGAACTGCGGCTACAGTTGTCGTGTCAATCTGTAACGGTGCTGACATTGTCCGGGTTCATGATGTAAAGGAAATAGTGAAGGTTGCGCGTATGACTGATGCTATTGTCAGACCAAATTTCCAATTCTAAAAATTTCGTAAAACATCATTAAAATGTTAAGTATCCTGAAAAATGTCCTAACAGTTCTTGATATACTTGTAGTTGCTTATATATTTTACAAGGTTTTTACCCTTATTAGGGGAACAAGGGCAGTTCAGGCTTTAAAAGGTCTTGGTATATTAGTGGCTATATCTTTTATCGCTTCTTTTGGGAGACTTGAAACTCTGGACTGGTTGTTAAGGAAATTCTGGACATGGGGCGCAGTTGCACTTATAATTATCTTTGCACCAGAATTTAAAAGTGCCCTGGCCCGAATGGGTACTACTGCAGCTTTTTTAAGCGGCAGCCAGCCCGATGAAAGGGCACATATCCGGAAGGTTGTAGAAGCTGTTGAAAGGCTTTCGTCTATGAGTACAGGTGCTCTTATTGTTATGGCC
>WJIO01000230.1 GCA_014730235.1 Candidatus Poribacteria bacterium | reverse complement strand
TGTATGGGTGGAGGATGCAACCGAGGAAGAGCGACAGCTTTTTGGATATGATGCTCATTCCTTTTTCTTCATAGGAAAGAATGCCAAGAGTATCTTGTCGGAAAATAAAGGTAAATCGGTTTTCCAGTTTAATTATCGCTGGAGAAAGTTAAGAACTCCGCCACCTGATAACTTTTGTATTGATGAGATAGTTCAGATAGCTGAAGGTCTTTATCTCGGCAAGCTGATCTATGCCACTAAGCTTCTGGTGCCCTGGAGTCCAGGTGTTGATCCCGCTGAATATGAATACAGTTTATTTGGCTACTTCCTCCTTATGGACGAGGAGTGGCATACTCGCAGATTACATGTAGGTCTTGATCTTGACAATGTATAAGATCTGGAAACAAAGAGCATAAGGTATACAAAATATTAAATATTGCTTCCACAAAACTTGTGCTCTTCGTTATGTCCGGATAGAGGAACAGAACTACGCGGAGGAAGGGTATTTTCTGATGGATGAGATTTATGATTTTGTTGTCATTGGGGCTGGTTTTGGTGGATCGATAACAGCTTGCCGCCTGGCTCAGGGAGGAAAGTCTGTCTGCATTTTAGAGCAGGGACGCAGATGGAAAAATGATGAATTTCCCAGAACAACGGGACAGTTTAGAAAGGGACTTTGGGATCCAAAGGAGACGTATGGATTTATCCAATACCGGGCTTTTAAGCGACTTGATGTTATTCAAGGCTGTGGAGTTGGGGGTGGATCTCTGGTTTATTTTAACGTTCATCTGAGACCGCCTGATGAGATCTTCAATCAGTCTTCCTGGCCTGAAAACATCTCTCTTAATACTATGGAGCCCTATTACAGCCTCGTGAAAGATATGCTGGATGCTGTTCCCTTAACACCGCCAAAGGGATATGAACTGCCGCCAAAGACAGAAGCGTTTTTTGACGCTGCCGAAGGAGCTGGAAAAGAAACGAAACTGGTTGACATCGCTGTCTATACTGGTCCGGATCGGAATGCTCCGCATGGAGATCGAACTCAGAGTGCGTGTACTTACAGTGGCAATTGCTTGATAGGCTGTAATGTATATGCCAAGAATACACTGGATCTCAACTATATTCCGTTGGCGGAAGAGAATGGAGCACAGATATATCCACTTCATATGGTATACAAAATCTCTCAAGAACCTGACGAAGGTTATAGAGTATACGCACGACGTCTGGATGAAGAACAGCATGGTCAATGGGAAGAGGTCTCTTTTGTTGGAAAACAGGTAATAATTGCTGCTGGCACACTTGGGTCAACAGAACTTCTTCTCCGATGCAGGGATGAATATAATACTCTTTCCAATATAAGCCAGAAATTAGGTGAGTGTTTTTCCATAAACGGTGAAATGATATTTGCGGGAACTCTATTTGAAGACCGAGAAGTGGAGCCAGGATATGGTCCCAGTATCACCTCATATGCCGATTGCTCTACAGCAAACAATAAAATTATTATTGAAGATTTGGGATTCCCTACCCCATTGCTCTGGTATCTGGAGGGCATCCTACCTTCTGATACTCGTTTGAGCCGCCTGGCGCGTTTTTTGAAAATCTATCTTTTGCAAAGCATTGGAATAAGGAATAGATCGAGTCGGTTCAGTGAAGAGTTGGATGCAATTACTTCAGGGGAAAGGACAACCAGATTCCTGCCATATCTGGGTTTAGGTACCGATGCATCAGATGGCATTCTATACCTGCGAGATGGCTCAATAGATATTCGTTGGAGTCATCGTGGGAGTCGATTAATGTATAAAGAGCTTGTGCAAGCTATGAAGGCACTAAGCAAAGCAGCAAATGGCAAATATTTTGCCAGTCCGCTCTGGCGTTGGCCACTACGTAAGCTCCTTGTAGCCCATCCCTTGGGTGGATGCATCATGGGAAACAGTAGTCAGGACAGCGTCGTAAACCATAACGGCGAGGTGTGGAATTATCCAGGACTATATGTTGCTGACGGATCCGTTATTCCTTCTGCCCTTTCAGTCAATCCATCAATGACAATCGGTGCTATTGGGGAGCGTACCGCCTTTTGGATTCTGCATAATCGCGAAATGCAACTAGATGATTCTGAAACTCCACAGAAAAACTGAATTATCTTGCCATCCGGTGGCTGAAATGAACCCCTTGCAACAGCCTGCCCCAAAGGACAACGGACACTGACACAGGAGGTGTATGATTTACTAAGCCTGTTTTCAACACCCCTTTAAATCCTATTCCAGTTTTATGTATTATATATACTCACCTTTTTACAAGCCAACCAACGATGGCTGCAAATCCCAGAAGACCGGCCATAAAGGTTCCCGGTGGAAAATCAGCAGCGAAGGCAGACAAAAGTCCAGTCCTACCTATCAGTATAGCTGTTAATAATGTGGCAAATAGCCATCCCCGTCTAGTTTTCGAAAGGTGCAAAGCCAGAAATGCAGGCCCAACAAAGTAGCCGAATATAAAGGTTGGACTGCACCCCCAATAACGGACAATGAATTAAGCCAGTGTTATTTTTGATTTTACCATCTGCTCCTCAAACTCCTGGGGTGACATATATCCCAGGGATGAATGGAGACGTTTCTGGTTATACACGTCACCTATGAAATGAGATATACGTTCACAGGTTTCATGCCTGTTGTCATACTCATACAGATATACTTCTTCCACTTTAACCGTCTTAATGAAGCTCTCAGCAAAGGGATTGTCCTGGGGGCAACCTTTACGACTCATGCTGATGCTTATCTCATGGGATTTCACTGCTTTCTGCAATGCTATCAGAGCCAGACTCGTGTCCAGGCTGTCACATATGTGCCAGCCCACACACTTCCGGCTGTATACGTCTATCACCGACGCAAGATAGATATATTCGTCAGGAAGACCAATGTAAGTTA
>WJIO01000019.1 GCA_014730235.1 Candidatus Poribacteria bacterium | reverse complement strand
GTTTTATTAATGAGCAAGGTGGAATTCCACCTTGCTCATTAATATGTCTAATCCGCTATTCAGATATATTTTCCAAAGGTTGTTTATTTCCGAATTCGATTTTTGGGCCGTTTACCGGAGCAGCCCATCTAATGGCATTTACTATAACCTTCAGGACTTCTTCATTATAATATATAGGATATGTCTCATGTCCCGGTCTGAAATAGAATATTTTACCTTTGTTACGGTGATAACAGCATCCGCTTCGGAAGACTTCGCCACCCTGGAACCAGCTAACAAACACCAATGTATCCGGTTCCGGTATGTCGAACCTTTCGCCATACATTTCGGTGTTTTCTAGTTCTATGTATTCACCAATTCCTTCGGCTATAGGATGCCCCGGTTCAACAACCCACAGTCTTTCTTTTTCTCCGATTTCGCGCCACTTAAGGTTACAGGTTGTGCCCATTAATTTTCTGAAAATCTTGGAAAAATGGGCTGAGTGCATACATATAAGACCCATACCGTCCAATACTCGATTGTATAATTTTTCCACAATTTCATCTTTAACTTCGTGATGGGCCATGTGACCCCACCATGTCATAACATCTGTGTTATTAAGAACTTCGTCAGTCAGGCCGTGATCCGGTTCATCCAGAGTTGCTGTGCATACTTCCATATCATCCTGAGTTTTCAGGTGTTTGGCAATAGCACCGTGCATACCTTCGGGGTAAAGTTTTCCAATTTCCTCATTGCTTTTTTCGTGACGACCTTCGTTCCATACGGTTACTCGTATCATTTTGGTCTCCTTTGTATGGTAAGTAAAATCTTGTCTGAATTGCTTAATGTAAATTTAAGCCTTATGTTAGCATAATCATATTTGTTTTGCAAGATTGCTTTTTCCGATTTTCTCTTGACACAAAATAACATTTTTGCTATTATCTAATCATATTCCACTAGGGGGGCTGCTACATTAATGAGGTTAAATTGGTGTTAAAAGCAGCGATATTGGTTACAATTTATACTTTGCTGTTTTGTTTTTTGACCGGCTGTGCTGTAGGTCTGGAATTTAAGCCTATATCACCTATAGGTGCAGTTTCTCGATCTGTAATACCTGGCTGGGGACAAATATACACTGGTAGCAAGCTTGAAGGTATTGTTGTTTTTATGTCCGTTGCAGCTTTAGCTGGTGGTGGTTTACAGGCGGATATTCGCTATAGGGATTACTATAAGAATAAATATGAACCTGCCGTTTTGTCTGATTCCAGTCAAGCCGATATATACTTCGACAGAGCAAACCAATATTATAAGTTAAGTCGTTTTCTTCTATACGCCGCTGGTGGTATCTGGGCCTATAGTATTATAGATGCGTATATAGATGCCCATGTTTATAACGCTCAACAGCAAACTAAAATACTTAATATTGATGATGAAGGACTTCAGGAGTTAAAGTTAAAGGATGAAATTGGTTTTAGACGAAAGCCTTCTGGTTGTGAATTATTCTTGTTGACAAATAACAATATGAGATTGAAAAGAAATACTTTAAATTTATCAAAACCAGATAGTCTTTTCTCCCCTGTATTCTACTTTTCTCCAAAAACGCTTCAAGAGGTGATTAGGAGTGGATCGTAATTTACTGAAAATATCTGCTTACCTGTTCTTTGTAACTTCTATTATTATTTTGATGGGATGTGGTGATGTTGAGCCAATAACAAAACCGCCACCCCCTGAAGTAGCTGAGATCAGTTCTGTGTTAAAAGATAGATGGAAACAAGGTTATGAAACTGAAGATTTAGAACTATACATGTCTTCCTTCTGGAAGGAAGGATATTTCTACTGGTCTGATTATGCCACTGATGACAATGTAGGTGATGATGTTATTTTTGATGACTGGGAACAAGAAAGGGATAGCGCAATTAAAGTCTTCAAAAATTATCGAAATATAGAGCTTGAAATCTCTGAGCCCCCGGAAGTTGAAATGTTAAACGAAGAAAGAACAAAGGCCAGAGTTCGAAATCACTATAAAATCCAGTTCTATGTTCCTGAAGGTACGTCTTTGCCCGGTGGTTATGAAGCCCTTTATGCAGAAGGAGATAATACCTTTATATTTGATTATAAAGACGACGGAACTGGAAAATTTGAATGGCGCATAACTGAATGGCGCCAGAATGAATATACTGAAGAAGAAATTAACAACGCCTGGAATCTTCAGTAATTTAAGCAATCAATAGGTTTTATTTATTGCTGTTTTGGATGATATTCCGTGATAATCCATCCACAAATCATTATGTTACATTCCGACTTTTCAAAAGTTATAAAACTTTTATAGCTTTTGATTGAACCGGGGAAGTAAACTTCCCCGGTTCAATCCTATTGTTAAAGAGATCCTGTATTGTATCACCATACTATAAACAAAGCCCTCTTTATATTCATCAACATATGTCTTATTTCTCTTTTTATTGCAACTCCTCTGGTAATATGTAAAAATGTTAATGGAAAGTTATATCATCTTAAAATCGGCGATCAATTACTGATTTCCATTGTAGGGGAGGATATAGACCAATCATCTCAGGTTGTTATACGATCTGATGGAATGATAAGTTACCCAATAATTGGAGATGTTGAGGCTGTAGGTATGACTACGGAAGAACTTTCCAGTGTTATAAAGAAAAAATTGATTGAAGATGGTTATTATAAAGACCCTATAATTACAGCGCAGTTTATATCCTCCAGTCAGGAAATTATATATGTTTCTGGTGATGTCAAAGAACCCGGTCAAAAGAGCTTTCCTAAACCTATAAACGTGGTCGAAGCTTTGGCTGCTGCTGGATGGTTTTTAAATTCCGCTGACCTTTCTAATGCAAGGATAATAAGACCTGGACAGGATAATCAAACAGAGGTAATTCCTGTAGATCTAAAGGGCCTTTTGAAAAGTAAACATTCTGATAATTCTATATTTGGTAAAGTAATTTTAAGGGATGGGGATATACTCGTTATACCTTCTTCTTACGCGGAAGAGCAGATTAATATCATTGGATATGTAGGATCACCAGGATTGTATAAAATTAAGGATAAAGTCAATATTATTGAAGCCCTGGCTCTGGCTGGTGGAGCAGTTGAAGCAACTGGGGATTTACGTAATATTGTGGTTATTAAATCTGATGGTAATATCATGAAAATTGATGCTGCTAAAATATGGGATGATCAGGCGAGGATAGATAATGTAAAAACTCCCGGTCAATATTTTATAAATCCAGGTGACAGCATTATTGTTCCGGAAAAGGGAAAAATTTATATCATGGGCAATGTAAAAACGCAGGGAGAATTTCCCGTTGATGGGGAGATTGGAATCCTTGAAGCCCTTTCAATGGCAGGTCTGGATGAAGGCGCAAATTTAGAGAAGATCAAGCTGATTAAAAAATCGGGTGAAAAGTTTGTGATTGATGTATCAGAGGCATGGGATAATGAAGACCATGAGATTGAAGATAAAGTTGCTTCGGGAGACATTTTGATTGTACCTACTTCGTTCACCATAAACTGGAGTGCTATTAGTACTATTGTTTTAGCAATAAGCACAATCTATGCTGTTTTTAAATAGAATCAGGAATTTTTGATGGCAGAAAGAGCAATACATCTGCGGGATTATCTGGATATTATCAGGAAGCATAAATTCGTTATTATTATAAGTTTTCTGCTTGTTTTTGGATCAGCTTTAATCACTGCTC
>WJIO01000229.1 GCA_014730235.1 Candidatus Poribacteria bacterium | reverse complement strand
TTATAGCACAATACAACATTTATTTAAATTGGTATAAGTCAGTAAGACTCAGGCGATACGGTAAGAAGCGTTTGGCCATAGTCCATGAGACAGAGGATTTGACAGACACTGCCAAGTTTTATCTGACAGATGCCCTTCATTGGGAAGGTAGCAGAATATTGATACTGTTGGCGAATTATGCAACCATAGGCTTTATAGCCTCAAAAGCTGAGATTCTTGTCTTGGCCAATGGCACTCCCGAAATCCAGTTGCTGAACCTGACAACGTTGATGGCAGCGGCCGTAAGAATGTTCTGCAAATGCGTCTTGGAAAGACCTATGTATCGTGCCCGTCTCAAGCCAAAAAACCGTACCCCTTGAGAGTTTGTTCCTTCTATACCAGACCTTATGGTATACTCAGCCCTCCATTCCTGGGTCTTCTGCCGCTTACGAGCTTTCTGTAAAGCCTCATACTGGGCTTGGGGAGGTATACCTATGGTTCTGCAGCCTTTCTTGCTACGTGTGCATAATGACCGACTCTCGCATAAAAGGCATTTGGCTTTTGGGAAACATATATACACGACTTGGAAGGTTATTGCAGAAAACAGATAAAATGGAATAGAATAATACCACAAACAGGTGGCGATCCAAGAGACTGAAAATACCAACATAAAGCATTAAGGAAAAGATTATGCTCCCCATCATTGAAGTGCCAAAGACAATAGCTCTGGGAATGGAGAATTACAGAGAAGTATTCTGTAGAGATGAAGGTTTTGAATATGTAAGTCGCTATGTAACAGGACTAATAGTCAGCCCAAATAAGACACTTCAGGAGATATATGATCTTCAGGTCTGGGAAGGTGATGCTCCCAGTCGCCGTTCCATGCACGGTTCGGTGTTCGAATATGGCTGGGATTCGGGAGATTTGATCAAGCAGCATCGTCAGGTTATATCTGGTTCTCACCGAGGTCAGGGTCGAGAGGTGATAAGTCTTGACTGGACATTTTCCCACCATGACTGTGGTCCGGAAATATATGGGAACGTGAAGAGATATGATTATGTAGAAAGACGCTCATCCAGATACCAAACAGTAGTAACGGCAGTGATCTCCAACACTAAAGTGATAGATGGTCTGGACGTGGTGGTCCAGTCTACCAATGTGACGGAATCAGAACAGGAGTATCTTAAAATGACAGCCAAAGATGGTTACCAACAAATGGATGAAGCTGGAGAACGTCTTTTGGAGTTACTTCACCACCAGAAGCACAACCTGGAATATAAGAAACGCACAGATATAGCCTATGAGATGGTGGTTCAGTTGGAACAGGAAGGACTATTTCCTGAAGCCAATTATGCCTTTGATAACGGAGTGCTGAATCTTGATATGACCCGTTACATAGAAGGCTGCGGCAAGCATTGGGTAAGCGAGATAGAATGCTCCCGTAATATCCATTGGTACGGCAAATGGCAGCGAGTGGATTGGTTGGAAGAGAAGTTAAGGCATGAACACCTATAGACTCTTAAATAAAGAGTTGAGGTTTTGAATAAACGCACCTCGAATTGATGTTATATAATTCGAGGTGATACTTGTGAATCAACGAACACTATCGGATATTCCCAAAGAGCAAAAGATAACAATTCAAGAGATGTTTCAAAACCACCCCAAAAAACGTCTTCGAGAAAAAGCGCGTAAAGGCACACGTCCGGAGATTCCCATGGGAGATGACCATAAAAGCTTTGTGGTTTTCTCAGCAGCAGACCCAATATATGGTCGAGTGCATTATCGCATATCTGACAGCCCATCAAATCACACAAGGTAGTAGCATTTCTGAAGCAGATGCGACAACGCTATCCCGAAGAAAGACTGCTGTTTATTCTTGATAATGCACCACCCCATACAGCACGATCTGTTAAGAAGTTTGCCAGAGAAGATGGCAATATGTATCCGATATATCTGCCCAGGTATACTTCTCTTATACTCAATGCCATTGAGCGACTTTTCAAATGGTTTCGCCGTGTGGTGACCCACAATTACTATTTCCAGGAGTCTGAGCAACTGAAGCAGGCAATTCGGGCTTTTTTTCAATTGGTTTCCAAATCTCCGAAAAGACTTATGAATCTCTTGAGTCAAGATCGCAATTCTTTATTTCAAAGTCTATAGAAGAAGAAAAACTGATGGTGAATCAGATCGTGAAGAGGGGTTGACAGAACAGGCTCTGACTGATTATTATACAGCGTTGGATGCCATGAAAGGCTGGAATGATTATTTACAACTTCAGGAGACCCAATTCGGCAATCAGGTATATTGTTCCGGCAGACTATTACCATGCCAATCCTGATGCCAGGATAGCAGAACGCAAGGAAAAACTGTTTCAAGCAGTGGAGAGAAGAAAGGTCTACTGGGAGAAAAAACTAACGTTAAACGAGGACAAACCCTCATACTTTTAAAGGATGGGTTTGTCCCACTTTTAAATAAGCAATACATCATACTGCCATGTCCCATGGAGGAAGCGCCCATATATCGTGCGAAGATCACTGTCCGAAGACCGTTCAGGGAATTTTCTGTTTGTCTCCTGATACCCAGATAGAAACTCTCTGCAATGACATAGAATTGCTGGTAAGTGACGTCCATGAGACAATAGTTGTGAGGTATTAGAGCACAAAGGCAAAAATACAGGAGAAAGCGGTTATGCGAAAATATATAAGGAGAAATATTAGCTATGAATCATTCCGCTGTTGCATTAACAATCTTTCTGGGCATTGCTCAGGCATCAGGCACTGTGTCAGGAGCAAATGTCATTGATTTGAATCATCAGGAGCAGTCTTCTCAAAGGGGAGCAGTGCTTTTTCCCTTCGATAGCTACAGCATTCCCTTCCGTCATGGTCTACAGCTTGAGCTTATACAGGCTAAACGCTATGAAGGGAATCCAGTTCTGGAACCAGGTGGCCTGGGCAAGGTTGATACTAACGCTATGGCCTACTATGGGACAGTTATTGAAATCGATGGGAAGCTTCACATGTGGTATCTCGGACGCGGTGATGTGGGTGATATGCCACTGAGAATCTGCTATGCTACGAGCAATGATGGCTTTCAATGGGAAAAGCCAAATCTGGGGCTGGTAGAATATAGTGGCAATAGTCAGAATAATCTGGTTGATCTTGATTGGGATGGCAAGGCCATGTCGTGTTGTGTTCTTTATGATCCAGATGATCCTGATCTAGAGCGTAGGTTCAAGATATTCAGCGAAGTGGAATCCCCTACAAGCAAACATCAGGGCTGTGTAGCGTTCAGCCCGGATGGTCTCAGATGGACAACGTCACCTCACAATCCTGTTACCCATGTTCGCATTGAGCCTACTGGAATCATACGAAAGAGTGGCTGCTATTATGTCGTAGGACAGAACGCAGGATTTGACAGGGGATTTCAGAAACGCGTCCTTATCAGCCTGGCCTCGTATGACTTCGAGCACTGGACAGATGCCAGTGTCCTGGGATTTCGGCGCGATGCTATCCCACCATCGCCGGTGGTGTTTGGTCATAATATGGGGAAACAGGTTCACCTTGGGGCAGGTCTATGGGATCGCGGCAATGCAATTCTTGGGCTTTATGGTCAGTGGAACGCATCCAATGAAACTGATGACCGTCGTGAGATGCGAATGGATATTGGTCTGGTAGTGAGTCAGGACGCAGTCCATTATCGAGAGCCAATACCGGATTTCAGGCTTATTGATACTACTGAAGAGGGTTGGAAAGGTCCTAATCCGCTGGGAGATCCGCCCAGATTCGCCCAGGGACAGGGGATAGTCAATATCGGTGACAAAACTATTACATGGTACAGCATATGGGGACGCGGTGGGGATAACTCAATCCGCGCCGCATACTGGAAGCGCGATCGCCTGGGATATTTTTCTCCTACAAGAACGCCAATTGAAGGGCAGGCATGGGTAGATGAAGTGAAGCCGCATTTTATTTCTGCTCCCATCAGGATTGGCTCCGGCAGCACGCGGATATTTGTCAATGCCAGTGGCCTATCTGAGCATAGCCAAATTACAGTTGAGGTGCTTAATGAGCGGTTTGAGAAGCTGGATGGATATACAGACGCTGACTTCATCCCCTGGAGCGATGACTCCAGCGTCCGACTGCCGGTAAGATGGCAGCGCGGGGCTGTTATTACAGGAATTTCCGAACCAATCCGGATTCGTGTCAACTGGGATGGCTTGCGTCTGGAAGACGCCAGAGTTTATGCTGTTTATGTAGAAATGGCGGAATAGTCAGGAGATAAAGTGACAATTACTGGCCATTGCTAATGGTGGTAAAGTGAATATGGGAACGCGACATGCTGCTTTTGCTGGTCGTTTCAACTATCGCTCTTTTTGCAGACAATCTCTCTGCTGAGAAAATAGAACGTCAGGATCTGGGACGTGGCGTGAAAATGACTATCCTGGTGGACAAGGTTATGCAGCCGCAGGCCAGATGGACAACCGAGGAATGGATGGTCAAAGCGACTGCTGAGGCTGGCTTCAATGTGTTCTCCCCTCGCAGGGAACATGATAGGCTGGATGAAGTCAGGCAGGTGACTGAATGGTGCAGGAAGTATGGTATATATCACATGCCCTGGATGCGCGGAAGCCGACGGCAAGCGGCTGGTGTGGGCCAGCGGCAATGAGCATTCACTATGGAGCCCTAACTCAGATGAATTCTGGAACTGGACCAACAGTTACATAGTCGAATATGCAAAAATCAGCACTCAGAATAATTATCTGATGGGCTTATTCCTGGACTATGAGAACGGTGGATGACCCTAACAGAGATATCCTGAAAGTTGACTTGGATATACACTTATGGTATCATTATCTATACAAACTTAACGAAATTGAAAATATATTTTTCCATACAGGGAGAAAATAAACTTATGCACCTATTCCATTACCAGGATAACCAGCTCTACTGCGAACAGGCAAAAGTAGACGAAATAGCTCAGGATGTGGATACGCCTTTTTACCTTTACAGTCAGGGTACCATTCTGGATCATTATAAAAAACTTGACACAGCCCTTGCTGATATATGGCATCTTATTTGCTATTCTTTAAAAAGTAATTCCAACATGGCCGTTTGTAAAACCCTTGCAAAACAGGGTTCAGGCGCAGATGTTGTATCTGGTGGAGAACTATTTCGGGCACTAAGGGCGGGTATATCTGCTGAAAAAATTGTCTTTGCCGGTGTCGGTAAAACGGATTCGGAGATTAGTTATGCACTAAAATCCGATATATTTATATTCAATGTGGAATCCATGTCCGAAGCCCATGCAATAAATCGAATTGCCGGTAAACTCGGTAAAAAAGCTAAAATAGCTTTAAGGATCAATCCTGATGTAGACGCTGATACCCACAAGCATATTACAACAGGAAAAAAGGAGAACAAATTCGGTCTCGCTATAGACAATGCTTTAGATTATTACAAGGAAGCTGGTTCTCTTCCCAACTTAATCGTAAGCGGCGTTCATGCCCATATAGGTTCACAGATTGTCACAACAGATCCCTATGTAAAATCTATTGGTAAGCTGACCAATCTGGTTTATAAACTTCGGGATGCTGGTATAGAAATAGAAACCCTGAATATCGGCGGCGGATTAGGTATTATATATAAAGAAGAAACTCCGTCAACTGCCAGGGATTTTGCCAATGCTGTTCTCCCTTTGATTAAACCTACTGGATGTAAGTTAATAATGGAACCGGGTAGATTTATAATTGGTAACGCTGGTATCATGGTTACTAAGGTGGTGTATATAAAGAAAACTGACGCAAAGACATTTGTTATTGTGGACGCAGGAATGAATGATTTGATAAGACCAGCCCTGTATAACAGTTATCATGCCATAAGTCCTGTAAACATAGAGTCATCAGAAGAAATGGTAGTTGATGTTGTAGGGCCAATTTGCGAATCAGCCGACTGCTTTGCCAAAGAGCGATCTATAAGTAAGGTAAACGAAGGTGATCTGCTGGCTATATTCAGCGCAGGGGCTTACGGATTCGTGATGTCATCAAACTACAACTCCCGGCCAAGGATTCCCGAAGTCATGGTAAAAGACGATAAGCACTATATTGTGCGTCAGCGTGAAACCTACGAGGACCTTATAACGGGTGAATCTGTTCCTGAAGATATTGTATAATAAATTGGTTCTTCCCGGTTCATTGTGGTAAAAATAAGAAACTTCTTTATAATGTCATTCCTGCGAAAGCAGGAATGACAAGTTGAGAAAATTTTCAATTATAACCACACTGAACCGGGAAGAACCAATAAATTTAGAAAATAACGCTGGAGGAAACAGCTAAATGGAATCTATAAAGTTCGCCAAACTCAGCGGAGCAGGGAACGATTTTGTTATAATTGATAACAGAGAAAATATACTTCCAGAAAATAGAGAAAAATTTGTAAGTAAAGTCTGTGCAAGACGAATATCAGTTGGCGCTGACGGCCTTTTGCTGGTGGAAAATTCCGATGAAGCTGACTTCAAAATGCGGTATTATAATTCTGACGGTGGCGAGGTGGAAACCTGCGGTAATGGTGCAAGGTGCATAGCCCGTTTTGCTTATATGGAAAAACTTGTGCCGTCAAACGAAATGACCTTTGAAACCAGAGCCGGAATATATAGCGCAACAGTTATGATTGATACCGTTAAGCTAAAATTAGGCGATGCTTCCCAACTACGTCTGGATTTTCCACTGAAATTGGAAGATGGCACTTATACTCCGTCCTTCGCCAATAGTGGTGTTCCCCATGTGGTATACTTTGTGGATGATCTGGAAAATACTGAAGTGGTAAAATTGGGCAGGCAAACGCGCTATCATAAGGAATTCCAACCAGCGGGAACTAACGCAAATTTTATAAAAATGCGGCAAGATGATGCTTTTGATATACGCACCTACGAAAGAGGTGTTGAAGATGAAACCCTGGCCTGTGGTACTGGATGTATAGCTTCGGCTATAGTAGCAGGAGCCAAAGGAAAAGCCTCATCCCCTATAACCGCTTATACAAGAGGCGGTTATGTCCTAAAAGTTTATTTTAAAATCAATGATGATGGAGCTTCGGATGTGCATCTGGAAGGTGATGCCAGAGTTATATGCAAAGGAAAACTACTAACGGATTCGTGGAACTATTGATTATTTTAAGGAAGAGTGATAAAACAATGAAGAAGTTTTTTTTATACCTTGTTATGATAGTATTGCTTCTCTATTCAGTAATTTGCTGTTCAGAACAGTCTAAAGAACGGGCATGGAAGATTGTCCGTCAATCCAGCAAAGAAAGCCATTTCTGTGGAGTCCATTTTTTTAATGAAAAACTTGGCTGGGTTGCTGGTTGGGATGGTGTTATAACTCATACAAAAGACGGCGGCAAAACATGGAAGCAATGCCAGACACCCATTGAAGATAACCTGGACGATCTGTATTTCCTGAATGAAAATGAAGGCTGGGCTGTAGGAAGTCATGGTACTATAATTTATACAAAAGACGGTGGAAAGACATGGGATACACAGAACAGCGGAACTGATGACGAATTAAATGGTGTTTACTTTGTTGATTCAGATTATGGCTGGGCCGTAGGTGGTGTAATATCAGGTCTTATATTACATACCAAAGACGGTGGTAAAACATGGCACAAGCAAAATTATGATACCAAAGGTGAATTATATAAAATACAATTCCTGAATAGGAAAGAAGGTTGGGCTGTGGGAGTCTGGGGTATTGCTATACATACTCAAGATGGTGGCGAAACATGGAATCCCCTTGATACAGGTAATAATCAATCTCTATTTGGCTTAAAATTTACCGATCGAAACAACGGTTGGGTGGTGGGTACTTACGGAACTATACTTAACACAAAAGACGGCGGGAAAACATGGATGCGCCAGATAAGCGGCACAGACCAACACCTCTGGGCTGTGGATTTTGTTGATCCCAACAACGGCTGGGTCACTGGCTGGGAAGGTGTAACAATACACACACAAAACGGCGGTGAAATATGGATGCCCCAGACAGGTATTACCAGCAGTGACGTGCTGGGAGTGGATTTTGTCAGCGAAAAAAAAGGTTGGTCAGTCACTGGAACCGGGGCCATATTGTATACAGAGGACAGCGGGATCACGTGGTCACCACAGGAAAATGCCGATGATGTGCCTTTAAAAGGTGTATACTTCACCGATGAAAAATACGGTTGGGCTGTAGGCGCAAATGGTCTTATCCTGCATTCAAAGGACAAGGGGAAATCCTGGCAAAGACAGGAAAGTAATACCAGCAATGAGTTATTCGGTGTATATTTTATCAACAGAAAAAACGGCTGGGCTGTAGGTAATCAATACACTATACTACACACTGAAGACGGCGGAGAAAATTGGGTCTCACAACAGCGGAATATGGTAAACCCCCAGACCTTTGTGGGGAATTCTGGTAAGTTATGCCATGACGGTTATAACAGCCTTTATGCGGTGCATTTTATAAGCGATACCGAAGGTTGGATAGTCGGGTACAATGGTCTGATATTCCACACCAATGATGCTGGAAAGGTCTGGATGTTCCAGAAAAGCGGAACAGATATACCCCTGCTTGGAGTGCATTTTATTGATAATGAAAAGGGATGGGCTGTAGGCAATAATGGAATCATAATACATACCGATAACGGCGGCGAAAACTGGGATATTCAGGAAACCAACACCTTTGATCCTTTCCTGGACATATATTTCACCGATCCCATGAGAGGATGTGCTGTGGGCTTCGGTCCTATAGCTTTAACAGAGGACGGAGGCAAGACATGGGTGTGTCATGATAATACCACAGGAACATTTTTATGGAGCGTGTTATTCGAGATGCCAAACCGGGCCTGGGCTGCTGGTGCTAACGGTGCAATTATAATGTCCGAAGACGGTGGCAAATCCTGGACACCACAGCAAAGCGGAACAGGCAACTGGATATTTGATATATGCAGCGCGGGTGATGATATATACGCGGTTGGTTTTAAAGGTACTATACTTAAGTATGGCGAAAATCTGTAATGAAAATTTACAAATTAATTCCTTTTATAATAATATTAATTTTTGGTATAAGCACCGCAGTCGGAATATACCTGGGTGAAGTTTCAAAAGTTCTTGAGACGGCTGTCAATATTTGTTTAGGTTGTATGGGTATAGGATAACAATAATGTGGAGAAGAATTAGTCAAATCGCCAGTGCTCTTATTATTAATTCCCACTGGCCATCTCTCTTTGCCCGAACTATTTATAATGGAAAATTAAAGGGTTTCTGTGTTCCCGGTCTCAATTGCTACTCTTGCCCCCTGGCTATATTCTCCTGCCCTATAGGTTCTCTGCAAAACGTTCTTGCCCAGATTCGTCCATCCCTGGCTGTAGGTAAATATTACCTGGGTTTCTATGTGATTGGTCTTTTAGGATTTGTGGGGGGAGTTGTGGGGAGAATGCCCTGCGGTTGGATATGCCCCTTTGGTGCACTTCAGGATTTGACATATAAAATTCCCACACCCAAGCTGGAAATTCCCAGATTTCTCAACTATTTTAAATACATTATATTGTTAGTGATGGTAATTCTCTTGCCTTTGCTGGTTATTGATGCTCTGGGATATGGACAACCATGGTTCTGTAAATATCTATGTCCCGCCGGTACTCTGGAAGCCGGAATTCCATTAACAACTCTGGATTCATCCCTCCGTCAGCTTATAGGAATTCAGTTCTGGCTTAAAATAGCCATACTCGTTTTTTTTCTTGTAATTATGATACCTACAAAACGTCCATTTTGCCGTACAGTATGTCCTCTAGGGGCTATATATTCGTTGTTTAATCGAATAAGCCTGTTCAGGATGGCTGTTTCTGATAAGTGTATCAAATGCAATCGCTGTTACAAAACTTGCCCTATGAGTATAAAAATATATCTGAACCCACAGCATAAGGATTGTATACGCTGTCTGGAATGTATTAACGTATGTCCCGTTGATGCCATATCGTCAGAAATAAACGGGAAAACTATCCATACTCGCAAATCATCTCGATAATATTAAATAGCAGGAATTTGTAAACATTAAAGTGTGTTTATGGTGATAGAAAAACCAATTTTTAACTTTGATAAGAGAGGAGAATATATATGAAAATATCCGGTTATATAGTCATTTCGATTCTGGTTTTGGCTTTTGCTGGTACTGCCTTTTTAACTTCATGTCAGGAATCTAAAAAGAACGATGTAAAAGCAGAAAAACAGACCGCTGAGAATAATAACACCCAGAGTGCAGATAAAGTAGCGGGAAATCCTTCTTCAGAAGTATCGGGTGAAAAATATAAAAATCTTGTAGACGGTAGTTACATATCATTTGATGACATGAAGGGTCATGTAATTCTTGTCGATTTCTGGGCTACATGGTGTCCCCCATGCCGCGCAGAGATACCAAGTTTTATAGAACTCTACGATCAATATAAAGATCAAAATGTAACTATTGTTGGTATTTCTGTTGACAGAGGCGGCGAGCCAGTTGTTAAAAAGTTTATTGAACAAAATAAAATTAATTATCCGGTTATTATGGTAACAAAAGAATTGCAGACTAAATATGAAAAAGGTATAGGTAAATCCATACGCAGCATACCGACAACTATTATAGTGGATAGACAGGGTAACATAGATTCAGTTCATGTAGGTGCAAGACCCAAGAGTGTATTCGAAAATGAGATAAAGAAACTGTTGTAGGTGTGCCGGATGGTATTTCATAGGTCGGGCTGATAATGTCCAGTTTAAAACTTCACCGTAGGCCTAATGAATCACTGAGGCGCAAGGGAAATTTTAGCTCTTCAGAGTTGAGTTTGAAAAATTGGTTCTTCCGATTTAAGTGTGGAAATGTAAAAAACATTATCTAAGTAGTATTCACGGGTTTTCTATAAATAAATTTAAAATTAAATCCTGTCATTCCTGATTTCGCAGGAATGACAATTAGAGAGATTTTTCAAATTATTGCCACACCAAATCCGGAAGAACCAAACTTATAGAGTAATATAAATTTATAATCCCACAGGCCTCTTTATTCCATACTTATGCATCTTCCTCCACAGAGTAGTCCTGCTGATCCCCAGCAAATCCATAACCCGATTCTGATCCCATTGGTTTTCTTCCAGCGCTTTCTGGATCACCTGCTTTTCCGCCGCTTCCAGGGGATTATCGCTGGACAGGGCTTTATCTGCTATAAACGATTCGGATTTCTGTAATGATCCCGGCAGATGGTCGGGTATGATGGTGCTGGTCTGGCAGTGGACAAAGGCATGTTCTATGGCGTTTTCCAGTTCTCGCACGTTACCGGGCCAGGGATAATCCAGCAGCAAGTCCATTGCCTTTGGTGATACTTTTGTTATCTCCTTACCCGTTTTCTTGTTGAAAAGCCTTATGAAATGCTCCACCAAAAGGGGAACATCTCTGCTTCGTTCTCGTAAAGGTGGTATGTAGATAGGCACAACATTCAGCCTGTAAAACAGGTCTTCCCGGAAATCACCTTCCTTTATGGCTTTTTCCAGGTTTTTATTGGTAGCCGCAATAAGCCTTACATCCACTTTTATGGTCTGGACGCTTCCTACCCTTTCAAATTCCTGGCTCTCAAGCACCCGAAGGAGCTTTATCTGGACGTTTGGGCTTATGTCGCCTATTTCATCCAGGAACAGCGTTCCCTTATCGGCGATTTCAAACCTTCCGGCTTTATTCATCACCGCGCCGCTGAAAGAGCCTTTCACATGCCCGAAAAGTTCACTTTCCAGAAGATTTTCAGACAAAGCTGCACAGCTTACCGCTACAAAAGGCTTATCCCGTCGAAGGCTGTTGTAATGTATGGCCTTGGCCACAAGTTCTTTTCCTGTGCCGCTTTCTCCCCGGATCAATACGGTTGCGTCGGTATCAGAAAGATTTTTGATAAGTGTAAAAATCTGCTGCATATCCCTTGATTTGCCTATGATGTTGCTGAAATCGTATTGACCATGCACTTCAGCCGTAAGCCTTTTGATCTCCGAAAGGTCTCTGAAGCTTTCTACAGCACCGATTACCTGACCGTCATCATTTACAAGCACCGAGGCACTTACACTTATGGGAACCCGTTTGCCGTCTTTACTTGTTATATTTACCTCACAGCCGGAAACTGGCTCTCCGGTTTCAAGGGATCGGGCCAGGGCGCAGTTTTCCCCGCACATGTCACTCCTGAATACTTCATAGCATGGCCTGCCTATGGCCTCGTCAGCAGTAAACCCGGTAATGCGTTCAGCGGCGGCGTTAAAGCTTTCTATCTGCCAGTTGGCATTTATGGTAAACACACCTTCGGCAATGCTGTCCAGGATTATCTCCAGCTTTGCGTTTTCCTCCAAGGCTATGGTATGCTTGTCCACCACTTCCCACATCAGATTCCTGATCTCCGTCGCGTCCCTGAAATTCCACACCAATCCCTCTAGCTCTCCCTTTTCATCTTTAAGCACATTGGAACTAATTCTAAGGGGGATTTCGGTATTATCTTTTCGCAGGGCAATTACGTCGTAGTTGGGTATAGGATTCCCGGTTTCCAATACAGATACCAGTGGGCAGTTTTGTTTACACATAGCCGTCCTGAATATCTGGCTGCAAGGTTTACCTACGGCTTCTTCTGCCGTAAAGCCGGTAATCTCCTCTGCCGCTGTATTGAAATCCACAATTTTCATTTCAGTGTCAAGGGTTAAGACACCTTCGGATATGTTGTTTAATATGTCTTTACAGTTCATTTTGATAAATTAAAAACCATTACCTGTTCTGGTGATAAATCCAATTCTAAAGATACAGTTTTACCATTCTTGCTAAATTTGACTTCTTTTTGAGACACAATATCTATTAGCTTATCCTTTATATTAACATGTGATGTAATCTCCATAATTACTTTCTGTTCTTCCCTCGAATCGTTTAATACCGTAAAATACACATTACCCTTTTCGTCAGGCCCGAAGCGTTCCACATATACAGCTTCATTGTCGGTTTTAGCGTATGTCAGCGGCTCCCACCCGGTTTCTGCTACCCGTTTGATAATGGGTATATATTTTTTAAACAGATGACGATCCCGGTTATAAAATTCCGGTGCTTTCCAGTATGGGTCCTGGGATGCGTTGTGGCTGAACATGCTGGGATACATGCCGTAAAAGAGGCTTCTCTGGAAGTATTTTTCCACCAGTTCAGGAGGGAAGTTCTCATAACGGGTATTCATAAGGAACAGATACGGCTTCTGATAGCACATGGTGCGTTTCAGATTCATCCAGCTATCTGACGCTGGATTCCAGCTTCCATCTGCACCCACCCAGTTCATCTCTGTGCCCATCACGTCGAAGAACGGACACAGAAAAGCGAACCTGTGTGGTACAGAATTGGCGAACATAAGTTTATTCATCCGGTGAATATCCCTGGCCAGGCATCGGGAAAATTCGTAGACCGAAAAGATTTTATGGATCACTGGTTTTTTGGAGTTTGTGGAAAATGTCAGTGGTACGTTGACGTACTGAAAATGCTCTTTCCTGAAGTTTTCTGTAGCTGTCACATAGGCTTCCAGCGAATCCAGGTATTCGCCGTCCTGTTCGCCCTTTGTATCAGGGCCATACAGCCGCCTTTTGATTTCGTCATTCCAGCTAATATATGCTTCGGAATTACCGGGGATATACGGGTTCGGGTTGGAACTGAACACCGCGCCGTTGCTCCAGGGAGTGTTGCGCACCTGGTATTGATATCTTCCCTGTTCATCAAAAGAACCGGATATAATAGTGGCTTCCGCCGATCTTCGCTTTCGGGAATCATCGGATCTGGCGTACTCATTAAGCTGTTTCATTATATTCTCATGGGTTCGCTCTATTCCAGGATCCATGCTCATCCACCATGTAGACGGCTCAGTGTATCTAAAGCTCAGTATGCCTGCTTCGTCATCAAAAGGAACGTTGTTTATACCTTCGTGATACTTAAATCCAAAGTCCTCCCACCCCTCTACTGTGCTTACGTCAGTAAAAGGCATCCATATTCCCTGGTCTTTAGATCGACACACGAAATGCTGTGGGAAAATGTTATACAGGTTCTTAGCTGCCGACCTGAATCCCCATTCCGGGTCTGTCCTGTATATCACAAACCTGAAGGGTGCAGAGCCGGGAAATTTATCCGTCTCTTTGGCTAAACCGAAGTCGTAGGCAATGAAAAATTGCTTTGTACCCGAATTGTAAGCGATGCGGTATTGGGCCGGCATGTCCATATCCAGACCGATGGCAAGGCCGTTATCCTCGCTGGTTATACATCCGAAGGGATACAGGGACATCATGCCTGTTGAGCCGGTTTTGATGTTTACAGCGTTGATGTATTCTCTATCAGGTTCTATTGTTCTGTGGCTTCTCACGTCGTCATGCCATTTCCAGCCTGTGGCATCCACTGGAATAGTGAACAAGAGGGTTATTGACCTTTCCCTGCCGGTAATGTCTGTAATCTGTCCCGACATATGCACAAAGTTGTCTGTCGAGTTTTCGTCAGGCCTTGCGTCCAGAGCCAGGCTCAGTTCCTGGCAGATGCCTCCTTCAAAGGAGTAAAAATCCGAGTTGGCCTCCACATCTCTGACCAGGAAGCCCGATGGAATGTCTTTATACATGATCTCTTTACCATCCAGCTTCATCGATGTAAGACTGCCTCGTCCGAAGTCGTAGGATATATCCATACCGTCACCTGTGGACATCTCAAACAATCCCATAACGTAATCCTCCCCTGTGGAAACTTCGCTTAAATCCACCGGAACGCCGTCCAGCAGGGAACTTTCTCCCCCACCCATCTCAAACACTTCCATGTCATCAAACCACACCTGACCCTTATGTCCTCGAAACAAGCCGTATATGTTTAATCGTTTTATAGGCTTGCCCTGGATGATATAGACTTCCTGCTTCTCCCAATCATGTGTTCCTGTGCTGAAATTCCCCGTCTGTCCCCACAGGTTAGTGCCATCCTGAAACGTTATATCCACATACAGGGAGTAACCGGAACTCCTGCCTCCGCTGACGTTTTCGGCCTTACTCCAACCCCTGACCAGCAGTGGCAGGCTTCTTTTCTGATCAAGCTCCAGAGTCTGGCTTATGCCTTTCTGATCACCGGCATTTTCATTCCGGCAGTATGCGGCAACCGATCCCCCGCGTCCCTGTCCCGGCCCGGTTTCGTAACCCTGTTTATATGCAGACCAACCCTGAATCTGTTTATCCTGAAGGCTTTCAAAATTACCATTTTTGACTAAATTTTCAGTATAGGCATCCTCAGACCGCATGACTTTAATCGTAGCTCCTATAATGTTATTCTCCTCTATAAATATCAGTAATATTATAATTAAACCTAAAACTGAAAACTTAATCACAACAATCACCTCTCAGGTTGCTAAATCTTTTGTGTATCATTATTTATATATTGGTTTGAGTCTGCGAAATCCCATGCGCATCAATTTCAGTAGATGTATTAGTATAGTGAATTTTCAAATTATTTCCACATTAAACCCCATAAAGCCAATAACTTTAAGGTTAATCGTTTTATACATTGAATTGGGATAAGTCATCCAGGGGAAATATTGGACGTTTCAGACGCTTATATGGTAATTCATCCAGCAATAATGAAGTAAATCCCGGACTCATGGCCATAATTGGTTTTTTGGCAATATCCCTTATTTTACCATGTAATAACCCAACTTTTACGACGATAATCTCTTCCTTCAGGGGATCAACACCCACCTGCTTATAACCTTGAGTATCTGTAAAAGCCCTTCGATCTGAGGTGATTATCACTTTTATACCATTCATAGCTACAACAGCCATACATGAAGGTACAACATTACCCACAATGCCGGTAATTTGTTTTTTATAGCCGTTTGAAGTATCCAATTTGCCACCAAGATTCAACTTAATTACTGAGTTGGTTCCAGACTCCACGCATTTATCAACAGCTTCGGGATCTGTTATGCCTGCAATTACTGCATCTTCTGCATGAGCTTTCAGAAGCTCATCCAGCATAATAGGCGTATCACCAGCACCACCGGCTGTTACATTATCCCCGGAATCGGATATTACCACCGGATAAATTTCAGAATTCATGGCTTTAGTTACAGCTTCTTCGACTGAAACCGTTTCTACCTCTGCTTTAAATTCATGTCTTTTACTCCATATATCCTGAGCAAGTTCAACTGCGCATGCGTCTGCTTCCTGGCTATCCTCTTCACCTACTACTATCACGCTTACAGATGTATATTCGGAATCTGTCCATGCGCAACCTATAAGTATAGACGCGTCTACAATACCGGGTCGTTTCTCTATATCAAAGAGCTTGGTGTATAGGGATTTTGCTGGTTCTACCTCTGTTACAGCATATTCTCCCGGAAGCAGAAGGGGAAGTTTGATAAGCACATTTCTGGTGTGTTTTCCTGTGCTTAGTATATTTATCAGATGGTCTACAGCCCGTTTACGGGTTTCTGCACCGTCAATATGGGGTGAAGTCCTGTAAGCGGTTAAAGCTGATGTGGAATCAGCCAGAATTGGCGAGACATTGGCATGAAGGTCAAGGCTTCCGGTAATGGGTATATCATCACCAACAACTTTCCGGATGTGGGTTATGAGATCGCTTTCACCATCACCTACATCCACAACATCCATTGCACCGTGTAAGCTCAAGTAAACACCGTCAACTGGAAGGTTTTGCTCTAATCCTTCTATAATCTCATCCCGCATTGATATATATGCACCTTTATCTACCAGACCATGAGGGCCTGCTCTGCCTATCAGGATTGGCTTCCATTCCACGTCGGGATATGATGACCAGAATGAATCCTGAAGTATTTCTTCCCCGCGCGTAATGCGGAAATCATCCAGTTTTGTAGTTAATGTTGAAAAAGAATTGCTTTCATGCCTGATACCGCAGATTGCTATTTTCATATTTTTATCTCTTTTCTTTTGTATATTTGCAAAACAATTATCTATTATTCTATTTTTGAGTATACCTCTTATTATGCCGCTGGTAAAGACTTTTATCCAAATTTTTTCTTAAAATTAACTTGACAGGACAATGTTTCTTTGTTACAATATACTTAACATACGTTAATTATATTGAAGGTTTGGTGGAAGCTTCATCCTCTTTTTGCGAAAGGTGGCTGTAATGATAGGAAAGTCTAAAATATTGGGTTGGGTATTTATGACAACTGCTGTTTTTTTTACGTTTGTAACAATTCAAACAATTAAGGCCGAAGAATCTATATTTGGCGAATTAAATTTGGTTTCTATGGAAACCAAACAAGCAGGAGGAGTATCAAAAGAAATGACAAAGGAAAAAAATATGATTGATGGTGTTGGAAGGCTTCAATGGGGTAAAGGTATGGAAAGCACATACATTGGTGCTTTAACGGTGACAATGAAGGCCATGGGCGAGGATGTAACCTATGATTATCTCATGGGTGTGTCCGGTGCTGCCTTCAGGCTGCACATTCACCATCCGGGCTGGTGTCCCAGCGCGCCGGATGCGACATGCGGGTATAATCACGGCGAAGCCGCCATGAAAGCCATGGGTTATAAATCAGCAGGCATACATTCCAGCAATAAAAATGAGGCGGAGGTTGAGAAGGTAAGAAACGCCGTTATTGAAAGCATTGATAGAGGCTATCCCGTTGTTGCTATTGATCTAAAAAATGTTCCGGACTGGGGTGTGATAGTCGGCTATACTGACTGGGGAAAAGAATTCCTGTGCCGGACTTATTACGATGAAACAGAAGAATATTCAAAGGCTGAAAAATGGCCCTGGGTTGTGGAAATTATCAAGGAAAAGACAGAGAAACCAGACAGGAAGAAAATTGCTCTGGAGTCTATCAGAATCGCTGTGGAAATTGCCAGTGCGGATAAATATGATGATTATACCAGTGGATTTAATGCATACGAGACCTGGATTGCTGACCTTCTTAATGACAAGAACTTTGAGGACGAGGAAAAGTCCGGGTCATACAGCACACATGCCAACGCCTGGTCTTATTCCAGCCTGGGAGATGCCAGATCAGCCGCCATCAAATACCTGCGTTCCATACCAGACCTCTTTAGTGAAGAAAGTATTCCACACCTGACAAAAGCTGCTGATATATACCAGGAGATTTTGGACAAACTAAAAGAGGGTTTTGAATATGCCCCCTATCCCTGGGCGTTAAAGGATGGTAAAAAGTGGACTGCCGAGATGCGCCATGCTGAGGCGAATGTGCTTAAAGAAGTTTTGGCTTTGGAGAAAGAAGCCATAAAGGAACTGGAAACAGTTCTATCCCTGGAGGAGAAAATGGTTTATTCAGAGGTGCTTCTGGAGAAAGACGTAAAGGAATTTGATTATCTTACAGGTAGAATTGGACATCACGCAGTAACCGTTAGAGATGAAGTATATACCCAGCCATGTGTATACCTGAGTTTGCATCTGGTTCAGATGCGAGCGGCTGGTTGGAAGGATGTGGATTTCGATCAGATAGCGGCAGTTTCCGGCGCTTCGGCTTTATTTGCCTATGAAGAAGGTACTTTTATGCCCAAATACGCCAACCTGCATATAGGTATGGATGATCGTATAGCAGAAGCCACCGGATTCGGATATGAATGGGTTGACTTTGACGGTATAGAAGGAGCGTGGGAATTAATTAAAGAAAGTATTGATTCAGGCAAATCTGTAAAAGGATGGGATTGGGAAAACATCATGTTTGCGGGTTATCACGACGCGCTGGAACCAGAGGATAGAAAAGTATACGCTATGGCCGATGGGCCCGACACTTACTCCCAATGGTGGTCATGGAAAGAATTTGGCGAGTATATAAAACGCATGGAAAACTGGAAGACAACCAAATTCGGTCGTCACACAGAGCGAGTTCCCACAAAACCCAAAAATGCGGTTGCTTTAAGAGTGATAAAAGACCTGGTGGAATGGAGCACCAACCCGCCGGAACATCTGGTTAAAAGATATCCAGAGGCAACCTGGGGTTTGGCCGGTATCGAGCTTTACGGCAAAAACTGCGCTGACATGGAAAAATTTGAAGACTTTGGATCATGTCATGGCATGAATCCTCAATGGCCCATCCGTAATTCTTCATCTATATACCTTAAATGGGTAGCTGATGAAAATGTATTTCCTGATAAGCTGAATAAGCACCTGCTTAAAGCGGCTGATGAATACAAAGCTGCTTATGTATACTGGAAGCAGTTTTTTAATCACTTGAGCTATGGCGGCGGCGAAGGATGGGGGAAAATAAAAGAACATCGCATGGCCGGAGCGGAGGGGATACGGAAAGCATTAGAACATGAGAAAAAAGCTATAGATGAATTAAGAACATTTCTGGAAATCCATGAAAATGGGTATATACTTGGTAATTTGAATTCTGTTCCCAGAGCAACAACCCATATAGGAGCATTGGAAGGCTGCCTGAAACATCTCGGTATTGAAGTCTCCCCCGGATGGCTGTATGGCAGCACAGGACATGCTTTCATAATGAATATTGGCACCGACTTATGCGGAAGCGGTCCTCACTGTTGGAATTGGTCTACTGTAAACAAACTGGGCAAAAATATTGGCTACGAAGCAAAGGGCTTTTACACCAACGAAGATAAAGAAGAAAACTTACAAAAAGGCTGGGATTTTGTCCGAGAGTCTATTGATAATGGATTTCCATGCTACGGATGGCACTATGAATTTATGGTGATTAACGGATATGACGATAACGGCTATTTCCTGTCTGGCGCTTTGACGGTGGGAGATGATCCCCCGGAAGACTGGCGGAAATTTGGTATAGGCGCTGTGGGTTTTCTTGATCTCTGGTCAATCCGACCCGGTCAGAAAGCCGATGATATGAAAACAGTAAAAGATGCCTTATCCTTTGCCATAAATACAAAATGGGCTGTTGATGATTCCAGAGATGGCGGTCTTGCCGGATATGATAACTGGATGAAGGGACTGGAAACCGGTGAAGTTGATGCCTTTGGTGCTGCATACCATGCGGCTATATGGGCTGAATGCCGCAGATATGCACTGGATTTCCTGGAAGAGGCAAATCAGCGCATGGATATGAAGTATAACAGCTTGTTCCAACCTGCTATAGAACAATACAGCATTGTGAGCGATAGCCTGAACGAGGTTGAAAAGCTTTTCCCGCTAAAAGGAAAAATACAGGAAGAATGGAAACAGAATATTGAAGATGCAGAGAAGCGACATAAGGCTGTAGATTATCTCAAAACTGCTAAAGCCTCTGAAGCAAAGGGAATTGAATTTTTAGGGAAAATCGTTGCAGGATTGGAAGAATAGGAGACATAAATGAAAATACAATTTGATTCATATTGCGGCATCTACTGCGGGGCATGCAGTACGCCGGGATGTAAAGGATGTAAAATAATAGACGATACTCATTGGAGTCCAAACTGCAAATTCATCAAGTGCGCACAGGATAAGGGCATCGAAGCCTGTCCTTTGTGTGATGAATATCCCTGTGAGGACATAATGAAATTTGATAATGACGGATATATACACCACAAAACAGTTCTGCAACACGGGTTAAGGATTAAGGAAATTGGTATTCCAGCATGGCTTGTTGAACAGAAAAAGCGCTGGAGTTGCAATCAATGCGGAAGAGGGTATACATGGTCTGAGGAAACTTGCCAGTCCTGCGGTTCTAAGCTGTTTAGTGTTAAAAAGGAATTTGGTGTTAAGAGCAAATAAGGATGGATAAAATGAGACAAAAGTTTATTGAAAAAGAAAAAATTCTATACGTTATCATTTTAACATTTGTTACATCTGCTTCAACATATCAAGCAAACGCATCCCAGAACATTTCAGGAGTGAATATGG
Source organism: Candidatus Poribacteria bacterium (assembly GCA_014730235.1). Classification (GTDB taxonomy): domain Bacteria; phylum Poribacteria; class DTPJ01; order DTPJ01; family WJIO01; genus WJIO01. Next base: position 5,606 of record WJIO01000229.1, on the reverse strand, counting down.
AAAACCAGACCAGAATAATAATTGATGGTGTAGACCGTTATCGGGTTAAAGATCCCATGTTTGAGAGCATAAGAATCATCCTGTCAAAGAAAGGTGAAAAGTATTCTCCGGCTTATATTCAGGGGATTTCAGGTGCGGCTTTCCGTATTGCCGGCCCGTGTCCCTGCGCGCCTACATGCAGCCTTGCTTATGAGCCAACTGAATTTGTTGAGTTGATGGGATATGAAATGGAGCATCTTGACCTTTCCGATGATAAAATAGTGCCAGACGAGGAAGTGCTTAAAATCACCCCAAGAATCAAAGAAGAGATTCGCGCAGGACATCCGGTGCTAGTCTGGCACGCTTTTACCTTCGCTGAGTGGGATGTGGTATTTGGCTTTGATGACGAAAAAAAGCAATTCATTGGTTATGGTTCTTATGATCGTTATATGGGTGAGGATGGTGAATTGGCTGTAGCTGATGAAAAGCGCATGGCTACATGCCTGGATATTTGTCCTGCTTATGGAGCAATACTCATCGGTGATAAAGTTCGGGAATTTGATGCTTCCGAAGCTGAATTATCCGCCCTTGAAGAGGCCGTTCGTCATGCCCATTCACCGGGGGATATAGAGAAGCCCAACCATTTTCATGAGGGTTTGGTATGCTATGATGTATGGGTACATGATTTCAAAAGCAAACCTGATCACAAAGTTCCCTATAGCGGAGACTACTATACCCTGGGATGGTGTAAAAGTATAAGAGGAGCAGCGGCAGAATTCATGCGGGAATTAGCTCCTAAATATCCTGACGTTTCAAAGCACTTTCTTAATGCTGCACAATACTTTGAAACGGAATCAAATATTTTAGGAAGAATTGGTAATGAAGTATTCAAAGGTTATAAGGATGCGAATCCTGAAAAGGCCTATCAGGCTGCCAAATTACTTACTAAAGCCCGCGATAACTATGCAAAGGGCATCAAGGAGATAGAAATGTCATTGAAAGAAATCACACCGGAACGGGCCATACAGGCCAGGAATCCAGCAGAGATAAAGCGGGAAAACGGCAAGGTATGGATTAAAAATATACGAAATTTAAAGTTTGGTGAAGGACAGGATTGCACGTTCGCCGGAGCTGTTGCTGAAGCTATGAAAGTATCCCAGCATCCATACAAATACGAAGATATTATGGGCTTGAGCGGTCTTGCATTTCGCGTCAGGTGGTGCAATGACAAGACTGAAACCAAGTGGTGTCCGTCTTGTGCTATCGGTGAAATGCCCGATGAGCAGAAAAATCTGATCGAACTTACAGGATGGAGTTTACCCACGGAATGGCTGGATGCGGATGGTCGGGACAATGAGAAACTCAGAAAGAAAATTGTTGCCTCCATTGATGCCGGTAAACCTGTAGTCGCTTATCCAGAACACTGGAACATGGCTTTAATTTATGGTTACGAGGATAACGGAAAAATATTGCTTATAAGCGATTATATGAAAGACGAACATCCAGCCAAACTCCCGGTGGAAAAGCTTGTGGGTTTGCAAACCTATCTTGGAGATCACAATAATCCGCATTCCTATCAGGATGTATTACTTAAGGCTATGCAGAACGCTGTAAAAAACTGGAAGCGGGAAAAACATAATGGTGGTATCGAAGGTAGGGAATACTGGTATGGTGAAGCTGCCTTTTCTGCGTGGATCAATGACCTGAAAGAATTTGATAATCTTGCAGAGGAATCACAACAAGGGCTAGATGGGATTAACTGGTGGAATTATACATCATTGTATGATGCCCGAATATCAGCCGTTAAATTTCTCAGAAGTTGGTCAAATGTTCTTGGTGGTGAAAAGAGAGAAGCTCTGAAACGGGCCGTGAAGATATATGAATATGAAGTTAAGGTATTAGAAGCACTTCTTGACGATAAATGGAATTCCGGGGAAGAACAGAGTCGTTCGGAAGAAGTACGACTGCAGGAAATCAGGATATTGAAAGAAGCACTTAAACTGGAATCTAAAGCGATCTCTGAGATAGAAAGTATTATGTAATTTTACGGAAGATTGGTATAAATTGGAATTATTTACCCAGACATAAAATTTTCCCGTTTTGTAGAGAAATGTAAATGTGTTTATACGCCGCCGCCATTCCATCCCACACCGGCGGCGATTCCAGTTTGTATTCGCCAATTTGCTGGCCGTCATTTGCTGAAATAATCCACATTATTCCACCTTTGCGGCCTTCATAACTGGCGTGGGGATCATGTTCGTTAATATCTTTTGGCATACCGCCGATAAACAGGTTTTCGCCTGCCTTTAATATAGCCCTTGGTCTTATGGACAGGTGCTCTGTCCATTTGAATTCGGGTGAATAATCTTTGTCGTATTTCCTAAAATCCGGCAGGGATTTTTCGTCGTCAGAAAAAGGTTTATGGCTTTCGGCAAAGACCATGTATTCGTAATTTTTGATACGTCTTATCCCCCAGACTGCATTATCATCAAACGAGAGCATAAGACCATATGGAACAGCCAGGTGATAACCAAAGCCGCCTTTCAGAGAGTTGGCGATCCACGAATATGCTACTGGCAAACGGCTGAAATCACCGGTGCCAATTACCCAATGGGAGCGGTGATTTTCCGTATCATCCAGCAGACTGGATGTGGAAAATAAATGCCGGCTTTTATTTTCCTGCAATTCCAGATTACGGTCAAACCTCAACTGCCTTAAAAATATCGAACTACCGTCACTTACCAACACGTCGTTTTTGGCGCCATTCATGGAAAAAGCATCGCTTAAATCAGGGTCATTTAATGTTTTTGCATCCACAGCATTCTGAGTGAGTATCTGTACTTCTCCTGAATCTGTATCATCGTCAGTTTCTGGGTGTTCATGCCTGATATTTTTTCTGTGGATTACCTCGCCTGTATATGGGTTCAGGCAGTAAAGAAAAATTCCGCCGTCTATATAAGATTGACGGCCAGCAGCAGCATAAGCAAGACCATCTTTTACCAGAATACTGCCATGTACTGGCCAAAGGGATTCCAGTTGATCAAAGGCCACAGTTTTTATATCCAGCGGCGCCGCCCGGAAACGCCAAACTAATTGACCATCAGATAACCTGAGACAGTAGATCCAACCATCGGCTGAACCAAATAACACCAGACCTTTATGGATTGTGGGAGGAGAATCTATCCGTCCACCGACGATATAATTCCATATCTCTTTTCCGGTATCTGCATCAAAGGCATAGATTCTGTGAGAATCAACTGATGATACCAGCATTTTACCTCTGGCTATTACAGGGCTGGTCAACCTCCCGCCTATATCAATAATAAATTTTTCGCTGATCCCCGGGGATATACTTTCAGGGGTAACTCCTGTTCGCATTATATCATGCCTGTATGTGGGCCAGGGCGTGTTATTGTCATTTTCAGGCGTTTCTACCTTTCCAAAGGCTGGGCCCTTTTCCAGTTTGTTATCCCAAGTGCTGAAATTATAAATAGGATCTTCTTTTTCCGGAGCCAAAGCCCAGAAACCATAAAGCTTTGCTTCCATGTAGCATCCGCAGGAATGAGGAGGCACATATACAAGGCCGTTGGCGGGTAATATTCCATACTGACAGGAACCGCGAACCCAGTTATTACGGGAATGTTTATCAGATGACAGGCTTAGAAATTCCATACCTCGATATCCGCCGATGATATAATCATCTGTGGCTTTTTCACGATAACAGCGATGGTGATGACCTGATGTTCTCAGGTCATCTAAGTTAACCAATTCTTTTTTAATCTCTCCAGTCTTAAGGTCGCGGCCAATGTTGTATTCAGGGCTTATCCAGACCAGGCCTTGCGATACCAGAATATCCACTGGTGACAGGAATCCCGGATGGGCTTCAACCTGCCATATATTTTCACCATTTTTAGCGGATAAAGCTTTTAAGACGTTGCCATCAGACCAGAATACTTTATCATTGTGTATTACCAGAGACGCTACAGACCAACCGATTTTCCTTGTTTCTTTGTTTCCTTTGGCATCTGAAGCTTTTACTTTCCATATTTTTTCCCCGGTTTTCACATTTAGGCAAATAATGTTATCCCCAGCTTGGAAAAATACTGAACCACCATCAGCCGCCAGTGTCAGGGGCATGAGTCTCGATTCTGTTGAATCCAACCATTTCCACAGATGTGTTCCTGATTCTGCGTTTATAGCCTTTATGGTTTTGGAGCTTATGCTAACATCTTCCCCTCGTCTTTGTTTTTCAATACTTGCCTGTTCTGCTTCCGGCGAACCTAAAACAGCCAGGATAATTCCCTGATGAAGTATTATTTCCTCAACACCCAGGGTGTTCTCATACATCCTGATTAAATTTCCTGTAGCAGCGTCCAGAGCTACCAATGGTTCATTTATACCCAGTGGACAATAAATCCGATTTTCAAAGGCTACAAGAGTTCTGGGAAGCTGGACAGGACCAGAGCGAAATCTTTGTTCATGCCATGCCCATGATTCCAGCGGCTTTTTCCATAATAATACACCATTAAAAGCATCTCTTGTAGTCAGAAACCATTTATCGGGAACAAGCATAGAGGCGGCTGTGGCCTCATCCGCTATATAAAAAATTCTGCCTCTAGCCGAAACAACAGCGCTGATGCTATTTAGTTTATGGTGGTTGCGAGTCCATGCAGGATCAGCTACCCACTGTATATGACGCGGTGGCCCTAAAGTTGAATCATGGGAAACAGGATTGCCATTGGAGTCATGGAGAAAATGAGTCCATTCGTCAATATCGCTTGAACGGTTCTTGACGAATTTAAGCCAGTTATCCCTCAATTTAACATAGGCAGCACCATCAGGGCATAATACCCGGAAGATCTCTTCCATAGGAGCTTTAAGGGATTCCTCCCATATTAATAAATTTACAAGGTTATCAATATATGGAAGTTTATCACCATTCCATAATTCTGCGGTTACTTTGCCATCAAGACCAAGGCTATGTATATGTTGACGGATTTCCTGGATACTTTCGGGGTCATCATCCAATCCCTGAACCAGATAACCATCATTTAAGCCAAAAGCAGCGGTTAATTCGCCATCACCACAACCAACATGAACTATCAATCCACCTTTGATCCCTGTAGCTTTTATTATTTCATCTGCCGTATCACCCAAGGCATAACCTGAATTTATAGCTATCATATATAAAATAGATGTCAATATCTTTATTAATTTCATTTATAAACCTTTTGTTTAATCTATATCTTCTGATTCAGAAGAAGTAGGAATTTTAAAAACATTATTCAAACTAATATCATTATCTTCATATTCAAGAGACTGGCATAATCCCGCATGTATGCAGGAAAATCTTTAAATATCATCAATTGACTGATTGGCTGTACCGATGTATGAAACATCAGATTTAGTATAATAAACCATCCAGCTTCCAGAAATACCGGTTTTATATAAGATCGTATCATCAAAGGGAATTTTGATCATCTCCGATAAAGTAGACTCAATTTCAAACAGATTTCCACTGGTTAAAGCTCGGATGAAGGTGTTAATGAAAACTCTATAGCATTACTATAACAGATAGGTTGCATATCAGTCAACCACAGGATAAAAATATTAGTTTTTTAAATTAA
>WJIO01000228.1 GCA_014730235.1 Candidatus Poribacteria bacterium | reverse complement strand
GTCATTATACTATCATACATAAAATCAGGAGAATAATATGAACGAAGAGATCAGGATAATACGAAGTAAGAGGCGGAAGAAAACTATAAGCGCAAGGTTTGTTGATGGGGCTATGGAAGTGCTTGCGCCTGCGAGTATTTCGGATAAAGAGCTTCAGCCTGTTATTGAAAAACTTAAAAAACGCCTGGAAAAGCGTGAGAAGAAACGGCATCTAAACGATTCCGACGAACTGGAAAAACGGTCTAACATGCTTAACCAGAGGTATTTTAACGGTGAACTGAAAATTAACAGCATAAAGTATGTGACAAACCAGGATAAACGCCTGGGAAGCTGTACCTCAGGTATGGGAACCATACGCATATCCCATAAGGTGGCGAAGCTGCCTAAATGGGTCGCTGATTATATACTGATTCATGAGATGGCCCATCTTATAGAGCCGAATCATTCTAAGTCATTCTGGAAGCTGGTTAATCGGTATCCGTTAACAGAGAGGGCCAGGGGGTATATAATGGCTCTTAAAAACCATGATCAATGATTTATGATGGGTTATTTGATTTGGGATATGAGGGGATTATTATGAATATTATATTAATATCACTGGATACTTTGACGGCGGGGCATCTTGGTTGCTATGGCTACTGGAAAAATACATCGCCTAATCTGGATAAATTTGCTGAAAATAGTACGCTTTTTGAAAACTGCTTTGCACCGGGAATTCCCACGCAACCTTGTTATACGACGACATTCTCAGGTCGAGAGCCGTTGGATCATGGGATTGTAGCCCATAGTGGGGTTTTTGATGTGCGGGAGGATGTGGTTTTTGTGCCAGAGATCCTTTCAGACGTGGGTTATTATACGGCCTGTGTTTCGTCTCTGCCAAATATGAAACCCTGGTTTAAGCGAGGGTGGCAGGAAAATATTCCGCCATCAAAAATCGGTAGATACATACAGATGGTTACGGCTGAATCCATAAATAACGCGGCTGTTCCCTGGTTGGAAAACCGTAAACCAGGGGATAATTTCTTTTTGTTTTTGCATTACTGGGATGTTCATACCCCTTATTTTTCGCCTATGAAATATCGAAACAGGTTTTACAAGGGTGATCCCGGAAATCCGGATATGACAAGCTTTTTGCCTTTCGATGATGACCCCTTTGCGGAATGGTGGCTTAAAGCTACTGATGACGAGGGTGAGTTTACCGGATGGATAGCACGACTGGCCAGGGAAGCTGGCGTGGAAAAAATTACCGATGCCGAATATATCGTGGCTCAATATGATGCTGAATTAGCTTATCTAGACGACCATATAATTGAGATCTTTGATGTGTTGGATAAAACCGGCCTGTCAGAGGATACATTTATAATGTTTATGTCGGATCACGGCGAGGAAATGTATGAACATGGCATATTCTTTGACCATCACGGGCTTTACGATCCCAATATCCATACACCCCTTTTTGCCAGGATGCCGGGGCAGGAACAGGGATATCGTTTTGAAGAACACGCGAGACACCAGGATATAGCTGTTACGCTGCTGGAACTTGCCGGGGCCGATGTACCAGAAGAGATGGTGGGCATGAGCCTTGTTCCATTCCTGAAGGGCGATAGACCAGATAACTGGCGGGAAGATACCCTTTTGACGGAGGAAAATTCCTGGATGAGCAAATGGGGTTTGAGGAAAAATGGGTTTAAATTCATTAAAGCCCGGGCTAAAGACTGGCATAATTATCCCCCAAGAGAGCTTTATCATATACCTTCCGATCCGGGTGAGACACATAACCTGGTGGAAGCGGAGAAGGAACTGGCTGATGAAATGGATGCAGAACTGGAAGCTATGGTTGTAGAAGGAATGAAAAGGTATGGTCGAACTGTTGATCCTCTTGTGGAGCAAGGACTTTCCCCTATGGGACAGCGGGCCTGGGATTGGATTAAAAAGTCGAAGTACTGGTAAGAATAAGTCAGGTTCTTTGCTTGACTTTTATACCTAAGCAACGTTATAATTATTAAACAATCGGAGTGTTTTTCTTTCCGTAGGAGTTTTTCTTTATCCTACCTGATGAAATGTCTATTTATCCTTATATTTCCTACTTTAATGAACTTATGAATAAATCACAAAGCATACATAAAATTGGAATATTAAATGTTTTAGCCGTTGTTTTTTGCTTTAGCTTTTGTCTTTCATTGTTTGCTGACGAGGCTTCTGATGCGATCCGGGAGCTTGAAGAATTAAAAAAAGACCGGGATCGGATCAGAAAAGAACAGAATAACGTGGTGAAAAAAGAGCGAAATACCCGGGCAGAACTGGAAGATATTGAAAAGCAGCTTGTTGCAAGAGAACGAGAGATAAGAATTTATAGACAAAACTTATCGACGTGTGAAAAGGATATAAAAACTCTAAGAGATGAATTGAAGGTTCTTGAGGGAAAGTATCAGAAAACCAAATCTCTTATGGTAAAAAGAATCAGGGCCATGTATAAATTTGGTTATGAAGGAGGGGAATTAAGCTATCTTAAACTTTTACTCAGTGCCGATAATATAATGGAGTTTACAAGTCGATATAAATACATGAGCGCAATCATTGAAGGTGACAGGAAACTACAAAAGCAATTGGCGGCTGAAAAATCCGAAATAGAATCCAAAAAGGAACAGGTAGAGGCCAGAAAACAGAGGATACTTTATTACAAAGCAAGCGCCGAAAGGATAAGGAAGGAAATACTGAGTCGAAAGGGAATCCGCCAGAGCAGGCTTTCTGAATTACAGAAATCCAAAGAACACCTAACCAGAACGCTGAGGGAACTTGAACAATCCGTTGCAGAACTGGAAAACCTTATGGCGCGATTGAAACACAGCTCGAAGGAAGATATATATGAAGACATTGAAGACCTGGGTAAAAGCAGAGGAAAACTTCCCTGGCCTGTTTCAGGAAGGATCATCAGTAATTCTGCCCCATCCATGCAAGGTGTTACCATTAAAGCCCGACAAGGGGCCAGCATAAGGTGTGTGGCGGGTGGCGTTGTCGAATATGCCCAGTGGTTTGATGGCGTTGGCTTTGGTCTTATGGTGATAATAAATCATGGTAATGGATACCGGACATTATATGCTCATTCCTCAGAACTTTTAGTTAAAAAAGGCCAGAAAGTCAGAAGCGGTCAGGTTATTGCAAAAGTCGGTGATACTGGATCGCTTAAAGGCCCTATGCTTTATTTTGAAATTTGGAAAGGTACGGAAGCCATGAGTACCCGGCGATGGTTGAGATAATCAGTGATCAATAACTTTTATTTTTTAACGATTACTGTTAATACGAATATGACAGATATGACAGAAATGCGGAATCAATATATTATTATATAAATAGCTGAATCGAGGAGAAATTTATGAGTGAAGGAAGGAAAACGTATTATGCAATTATTATACTTCAGGCTGTAATACTTGTTTTTGCCGTATTAATCGGCCATTCTCTGGGAAAGTCTCAAATTCGTGAGAGTTTGGGTATAAGGCCTGATATGGTTGATGAAGTTATGCTTTATATCAAGGAAAAATATAAGGATGAAAATGTGGATACGGAGAAGCTGGTTTATGGTTCTGTAAAAGGTATGGTTGCGGCTCTGGATGACCCATACAGTCAATTTATGAACCCGGAGACATACGCGGAGACAATGGAAGATACATCGGGTAAATTTGGTGGATTGGGCATAGAGATCAGCCTGACAAATATGAACGGTTATGAACGTCTGACTGTTATGTCAGTTTTGGGTGATGATACTCCGGCTTATAAGGCCGGGGTTGAAACAGGGGATTATATAATCGCAATTGAAGGCGAATCCACCATGGGCATCAGCCTGGAAAAGGCCAAACAAAAGCTGAGAGGTGAGCCGGGAACCAAAGTTGAGATAACTGTTTTGAGGGAAGGTGAAGATAATCCTGTGGATATTGTTGTTACCAGAGGGATTATTCAAGCACCTACTGTTGAATACAGAATCCTGGAGAATGATGTTGGTTATCTCAGAATCAAGCAGTTTTCCGATACCACGCCTAAAGATGTTGATAAAGCCCTGGATGATTTTGAGGATGCAAAAATAAAAGGCATAGTTCTGGATTTGAGATCAAATCCGGGGGGAACTTTGTCGGCTGCTGTGGAAGTGTCCAGCGATTTTCTTAAGCAGGGACAGCTCGTGGTTTATACAAAACACAGAAATGAAGAGGATAACCGGGAATTCAGGGTAAAAAAGGACAGCCCTCATCCCTGGCACCCCCTGGTAGTACTGGTAGACCACTGGAGCGCCAGCGGTTCGGAAATTGTTGTTGGGGCTATAAAAGATCATAAACGGGGGCTTATTATTGGCGGTGAAAAGCCTACCTTCGGTAAAGGTTCAGTCCAGACCATTTTCCCTCTGAGCGATGGTAAAAGTGGCTTAAAGCTTACTGTTGCGGATTATTATACGCCAAATGGGATAAATATTAACAAAGTCGGTATAATTCCGGATGTTAAGTATCCCGGATTGACCTTAACTTCTTCGGAAGCCAGAATATATCGCAAGCTGCGAATCAGCGATAGCCTGGAAAATTTTATTAATGAAGCTGGCGATGATGTATTGTATCGGCTGGAAGAATCTAATAGCAACGGTGATGATGAGGAAGATGATTCGACTCAAAAAATGTTTGAGAGTTTTGTAAAGAAACTGGGGGAAGAAGATATAATCCTCAGCGAAAGTCTGATAAAGCTGGCCATCGCCCAGAAAACGGAAAATGAAGATGATGAATATGAATATGACCCGGTGATCCGATTTGCTATAAATCATCTGAGGGCCTTTGATGTTCTTGGGTTGGCGAGGAATTGATTAAAAGTGATCCGTAAACTGTGTTTTGAGGAAGTTTAAATATTTTATTATGATTGTTTTAGGTATTGAGACATCATGTGATGAGACGGCTGCTGCTGTGGTGGAAGATGGCAAGCTTGTGCTTTCCAATGTGGTGGCTTCTCAGGTGGATGTTCATTCCATATACGGCGGAGTTGTGCCGGAACTTGCTTCCCGGAAGCATATTCAAAACATTGTCCCGGTTATGACCCAGGCTCTTAATGATGCGGGTATTAATCTGGATGATGTAGATGGTATTGCTGTAACCCAGGGGCCCGGGTTGGTGGGATCTTTGCTTATCGGTATATCGGTGGCCAAAGCCATAGCCTATACCAGAGATATACCTATTGTTGGAGTGAATCACCTGGAAGGGCATATTTATGCCAATTATCTTGAATATGACGAACTTGATCCTCCTTTTGTGATACTGGTGGTTTCAGGTGGTCATACTGATCTGGTTTATGTGGGTTCACGAGATCGTCATTATGAAAAACTTGGCCAGACTCTGGATGACGCTGCCGGCGAGGCCTTTGACAAGGTGGCGAAGCTGCTGGAACTGGGTTACCCGGGCGGGCCTGTGATTGACCGGATGGCAAAGGATGGAAATCCGGAAGCTGTTGACTTTCCCAGACCTGTTTTGCACGATCACTCCCTTAATTTCAGTTTCAGTGGACTTAAAACGGCTGTCCTTAATTATGTTACGAAAGAGCTTGAACAGGGAAACAGCATAAATAAGGCGGATGTGGTGGCAAGCTTTCAGGCGGCTGTGGTGGATGTGCTGGTAGAAAAGACTATACGAGCGGCAGAGATGAAAAGTGTTAATACTGTGGCTCTGGGAGGTGGTGTTGCTGCTAATAGCATGCTTCGGGAACAGCTTGCTGAACGATGTAAAAAAGAGGGTTATAAGCTGTTTTATCCAAGCAAGATTATTATGTGTACTGATAATGCCGCTATGATCGCAGGTATCGGGTATTTTATTTTGAAAGATGGGGAGAATTCGGAATTGTCCTTGAGTACCGATGCCTTTAAGCGATCTGTTGGAGAACATGGATATAAAGTTAAGGGTAGCAAGTGAGTTGTGTTGAGTCTGCGAAAAACCCATGTGCATAAACTTAAGGAAATTTTGAAAAAAAAGAACCTCTAAACTCTCCCTTTTATAGCTCTTGCTGGTTTAGTGTAGTTACAATTGAAAATCCTCTCAGCTTGTCATTCCTGCGAAATCAGGAATCCAGTCTTTATGCGGATCTACCGGATTTCTGCTTTCGCAGGAATGGCATAGAACTATATTCTTTGAGCATTTTCATCTGTTTTTTCATGCTGAATTCTTATAAACATTGGTTTTAGAGATTTTTTAGAATTCTCAGGAGTGATAAATTTATTAATTTACTATAGAAAAAGCGAGTATGGTAAACACATATTCTATTTTTTTTGATAATTACAAATTATAGATCCCTTCCCAAGAGGCTCAGCAGGAGCTTCGCCCTCCCAAACGAGAATGAGAAGAGTTAGTTAATATTATGATTGACGTTTTTGATCGTTCACCTACATTCTGGTTGGCCCCGATGGCCGGTATAAGCAATATGGCCTTTCGGCTTATAGCAAAGAAAGAAGGTGCTGATGTAGTCTGTACCGAGATGATAAGCGCGGATGGTGTTTTTCGGGAAAACCTTAGATCCTGGGATTTGACGAAGGTTTCTGAGGACGAAAGGCCCGTTTCTATACAGCTTTTTGGAAGTAAGCCGGAAGTTATGGCCAAGGCTGCCCGAATGATG